>JAKPOE010000336.1 GCA_029548025.1 Spirochaetota bacterium | reverse complement strand
CGTATCATAGAAAAAGTTGCTGAAAAAATTGCTATGCAGCTTTTGCACAAATAATAACTTCCTTTTTAAGGTTAAAGCTGATGGCCGGCATAATTGATAAAAAAGCGGAATCATTATTCCGTTTTTTTATGTCTAAAACATATGGTGAAACTATTGAAGGATTGTGGCCTGATCTTTATATTCCTACGGCAATATATGCACAGCCCGATGGCATATCGTTACTTCCTTCTATAGTTCAGCTTTTTGGATCACGTGTTTTGTTTATAACAAGTACGGTTGATTTCAACCAGTATAACCATCTCTTCATGTCAATCTCCAGAAGCTTACAAAGCAATAACATTCCTTTTATTGTATACGATGAATTCCCTGAAAGTAACACCGACTATATTGATTCTGCAGTTTATTTTGCTCGTAAAACCCATTGTAATCTTATCATTGGTTTAGGGGGAATTGATTCTATCAATGCTGCTAAAACAGTGGCGCTGTTAACACCTAACTATCTCTTTGCCCATGAACTATTTTCATACCCTCACCTTTATGAGCCAATACCTTTTATAAGCATACCCACTCATCCTCTTTTTGGTTTTGAAATAACGCCATGCACCATTATTAGTGATATTCATGATGGTATAAAAAAAGCATTTTTCCATAACTACATTTTCCCAAAAGCTATCATCATAGATCCCGAATTATCAGTAAGTGTTGAGGAAGATACAATAGCTAAATATACACTGGGCACTCTGGCAATTGCCACAGAATCGGTTATATCAAAAAACATCAACAATATCACCAATACCCTCTCCCTCAGAACTATTGACCTTGTGTTCAAAAACCTGCATGTAGCATTACAAGAAAGTGATAATGAGACGGCAAAACTTAATTTATTGATGGCTTCCCTTATGGCAGGAATAGCTTTTAGCAGTGCTCAGCTTTCTGTTTCGCTGGCAATATCACTTGCGCTTGCTTCATTGACACAGATTGATATTGCATCATATATGAGTGTTATGCTACCGCATATCATGGAATATAACCTGACCTCCGCACCTGGTAAATATGTACAGATGTCCAAAGTAATGGATGAAGATGTGCGCGACATCACCGTTATTGAAGCGGCTATCAAAGCTGTTGAAGGTGTACGAAAGTTAGCGCTTGATATTGATATTCCACAACGGTTGTCGCAATTTGATGTCAATAAAACAATCTTTTCAAAGGTTGCAGAGATAACACTGAGCTACCCCTTTATACAAAATGCTCCGCGAGTGCTCAACCGTGATGAGGTTGAAACAATCCTGATTGCTGCATACTAATCTATGAACTATCGACCTATTAAAAAACTCCTCCAGCAGTTTAAAGATGATACCATTACCATGGATGATTTCATCAGGGAATTAGAGCACCTTAATGTTGAAGATCTTGAACATACAACATTGGACCACCAGCGAAAAGCACGCCTTGGCTTCCCGGAGGTAATCTTTTGCCAGAACAAAACACCTCAGCAGGTGGCAGACATTGCCGGAGCTATCGCAAAGCAAAACTATAGCTTTTTAGCCACCCGTGCGTCATTGGCCCATTTCAAAGCGGTAAAACGTTACATTAAAAAAGCACAGTACAACACATTGGGAAAAACAATATCATTTAGTGCACAAACCATGCATCATAAACCACACAGGCTTTTGATAATTACTGCCGGTACCTCGGATATTCCCGTTGCAGAAGAGGCAAAGGAAACAGCACTGGTGATGGGACTAACGGTAGAAACAATCTATGACATTGGGGTTGCAGGTATTCACAGGGTATTTCACAATTGGGACAAAATCCATGAAGCAACCATCATTATAGTGATTGCCGGTATGGAGGGAGCGCTGCCATCGGTTATTGGCGGATTGGCACCCTGCCCCGTCATTGCCGTACCAACCTCGGTTGGTTATGGTGCATCATTTCAGGGAATTGCTGCGCTTCTCGGGATGCTCAACTCATGCGCACCGGGAATCAGCGTTGTCAATATTGATAACGGTTTTGGCGCGGTATATTGCGCATACCGTATTATTAAAAACCTGCCGGATACCCAATGAAAACACTTTACTGCGATATACAGCTTGGTGCTTCAGGTGACATGCTTATTGGTGCACTGCTTGACGCATGCCTTCCCGTTGATGTATTGCAACAACAGCTTGCATCGTTACCGTTTACTGGCTTTGCGATAGCTCCTGTAAAACAAAAGCGGTATGGTATAACCGGCACGCAGGCAGGGATTACTGCTGTGGAAGACACCCATCACCGAGATTTTACTGCCATAAAAAAAATAATTGCAACCACCTCATGCTCCGACACCGTGAAGAACAATGCAACAGCCATCTTTGAAACACTGGCTACTGCTGAAAGCGAGGTCCATGGCATAGCAAAAGACGAAGTTCACTTCCACGAGGTTGGTGCAGTTGACAGCATCATTGATATACTGGCATTTTGCATTGCGATAGAGTATTTAAACGTTGATGCAATCTATTATAATAATTTTGCATTTGGCAGTGGCACCATTACAACACAGCATGGTGTTATTCCGCTACCAGCTCCTGCTACGGTAAGGCTTACCCACAACAAACAGGTTACGTTTACCTTGAACAATGGAGAGCTTACCACGCCAACCGCTGCTGCCATACTGGTTACACTGGGTACCCAGCAACCTTCTTTCAGCGGCTGTATTGCTGCCACCGGCATTGGATTTGGCACGCGCGATTACGGATTCCCGGGTTATACCCGAATCATACTATTGAATGAAATACATGAAGAAGAAAGCAGCTACAAGCATGAACTGTTGAATGTCATAGAATGTAATATCGATGATATGAATCCTGAACTGGTGCCTTTTGTTGCTGATGCACTTCTGGAAGCGGGTGCACTGGATGTGTACTACCATCAGGTTATCATGAAAAAAGGCCGTCCCGGTGTTGTACTCTGGGCACTGTGTGCCATAGAAAAAACTGATATAGTACAAAAAATTATTTTTTCGCAAACAACAACATTGGGGGTCAGAGCCTATTCAGTCAACCGTTCTTCGTTATCACGGCAGGTGCAGACAGTGACCGTATATGGAGAAAAGATTACCATAAAACTAACCAGCCGGTATCATGAGCTATCGCCGAAACCTGAATTTGAAGATTGTAAACGGTTAGCACTTAAAACAGGCAAAACGGTGCGTACTATCATGGAAGAGGCTCTGAAGGAATACTACAAGCACCAAACATTATAAATTAGTCAATTCATCTGCTGAAAATATCCTGTCAATATCAAGTATGATGACAAACTTGTTTTCAACCTTCCCTATCCCAATGATAAATCGGCCTGATATGCCTTTGACAATAGGTGGTGGTGGTTCAATGTCTTTTTGCTCTAACTTTACAACATGACTTACCTGATCTATTGCAAGCCCTATGCGCTTTCCCTTAATATCCACTACAATAGCACGTTTGTTCTGCGCACTTTTTTCAGAGATTCCAAACCGTACTCCCAGATCAATAATGGGTATTACCTTGCCGCGTAAATCAATAACACCAAGGATATATTCCGCAGATTTTGGCAATGGGGTAACTTCAGGAAGTTTTAAAATTTCCTGTACCTTTAATATCTCTATACCGTATTCTTCTTTGCCAACATTAAAACACACTATCTGCATGGAGGGTGCAACACTTTCTTTTGTCTGGGTTTTCATAAACGATTCCTTGTTTAATGGTTAACTGTACCTTTTATTCTATAGTAGTTTATTTACAATTTTTTTCAAGTTAAAAATTTATTATTTTTTTTAATTACCTTTTTATGACTTCTCATAGTACAATGCAATATTTCATGTTTCGTTAAATCTTTGAAAATTATGCTGCTACCATAATCAATCGGTATAGCATGGCTTCATTGCAATTTTTTTTATACTGTATGATTCTTAAGTCAAGGCAAATATGTGATGTATGTACAATTACTCTGTTAGCTTTTTATAGGTGTGTTGCAACTGTTCAATACCAATCTTCCCTTCATCAAGATACCCCTGTAAGCTTTTAGGCAATGAACCATTTTTGACATAAAGATACCCTGCAAATATAATAAACATGGTGAGCAGTAGCACAACCATCTTCATCAACTGTTTCATAAATATATAGAACAAAACTATAAAACTAAGCAACGCTACTATAGTCAATATAACACCGGTGTCCATGGTTGTACCTTTAATTATTTTTTGCCTTTTTTTTATGCCATGAAATTGAACTAATTGCCATCCCTATTATGATACCGCAAACAAATGTTACAAACAGCATAACAATAAGTGGAAGCGTTACTTCCCAATGAAACAATGAAAATATTACTGGCTGAACATTTTGTACAACGATTATCAAAAATAGCAGTAAAATAATTAAAATTATGATTATTTTTGGTCGCATTATATTCTCTCAACATTTATAATAATGACATATACTATTTTCCAATAGTACAAAATATACAATAAAAAAATAATAGGTACGATAGTTCCCTGTATAATTATCGCTATAATTGCAACAGAATATAATATAATCAAACATTTTATTGTAGCCTGCAAAAAACAATCAGCTTTTTTCCTGAAAATAACATTATTGTATCATTGTCATTACGAGGGACGCAGTCCCGAAACATCTATTCTTTCATAAAACGTTGCGATTCTTCACTATCGCTCAGGATGACGTCCTCGTTTCAGGTCATATTTATAAAAAACTCATCATAAGTTCATAAAATATTTACCATGAAGAGCCAATTTTATAATTAGATTTATGCAATTAATACTGAAGAGGAGTTATGAAAATAAAAAATACATTTGATGAACACATTAATTCACTTATTAATAGTTTTGTCAATGAACAAAAAGTAAGATTTCCGCAAGACGAGATTTTAACTATAGACCTTCACTGTCATGATTACAACAGCAATGTTCCTGATGAATTGCTTGGAAGAATTTTAGGTATCCCTGAAACATGGCTATCAACTGATGAGCTGATTGCTACTCTTAAAAATCACGGCTGTGATACCTTTACGGTGACCAATCATAACAATGCGCGCTCATGCTTTGAACTTCTAGATAAAGGGTTTGATATAGTAGTTGGTGCAGAATTTAGCTGTAGTGTTCCGGACTATGGTGTTGGCATCCATGTTCTTACCTATGGATTTACATCCGAACAGGAGATAAAACTTAATAAATATCGAAATGACATCTATAAATTTCTGGATTATACATCACAAAATGACATACCCACTATATGGGCTCATCCGCTGTATCATTATAAATCCAGAGGCATCCCCCCAATGGATTTCTTTGACAAGATGGCACTTTTGTTCCAACGATTTGAAGTTATTAACGGTCAAAGAGATAGCTGGCAGAATATGCTTGTAAAGCAATGGATTGAATCATTGACACCAGAAAAAATTGAACAGCTTTCAAAAAGATTTGGAATAAAACCAGACAGATATTGCACTCAACCGTATAAAAAATATTTTTCAGGCGGTTCTGATAGTCATATGGGGATTTTTACCGGTCTCACCGGAACATATCTACATATTCCTCATTTAATGAACAGATTACACCATGAAAAACGATCATCGTTAGCGCTTGAGGCTATAAAAAGCGGTACCATGGCACCATTTGGAACACATAACGATAGTGAAAAAATGGCAATATCATTTATAGACTATTTTTGCCAGATTGGAATGAAGATGAAAGATCCTGGTTTGGCCCATATTCTATTGCACAAAGGTGAAACCATTGATAAATTAGCGGCTTTAACAATAGTCAATTCATTTCAGGAATTAAAGCGACACAAAACAACGCTCCATTTTTTAGAGCTTTTTCATCAATCATTGACCGGTAAAACATTTTCAAAATCAAAGCGTTTTTATGTTAATAAAGACTATAAAAAGGTATTTGATATAGCGTATACATTATCACGTTATACTAAAACCCGTAAAAAAGAAGACATAATTTTTTATAATGATTCAATATATGCTATATATAATGAGCTTGCTCAACTATTGATGAAACGAGCACATAAGTATATACATAAATTTTTGAACGATACAGGTTCCGCTACAAATGAATTTGAATCATATTTTCAAAATATTGAAATACCAACTCATTTCAGAAAATATATTGCTCCTTCAAAAGGAGCAGATAGTAATGGTATTCCTGAACTAAACCTTCCAAAGATTTTTGATGAGCTGTCATTCCCCTTTCTGGGTTCTGCGGTTATTGCATCAGCATTTTTTACCAGTGCCAGGGTTATGTACAAAGCAAGACCACTGCTCTATGAATTTGCACAAATACATAATACATTAAAGCACCCTGAACGTACACTATGGTTAACCGATACATTTAATGACCCCAATGGAGTTGCTAATGTTCTGCAGTTGATGCATAAGGAAATAAAGCGCAATGATCTGCCAATTGATATTATAACAGTAAGTGATACATTACAATCAGATGAGCATCTAATCATCATAAAACCACTTAAAGAATACACCATTCCATTTTATCAACAGCAACCGTTGCGAATACCTGATATATTGCAGATTCATAAAATTTTTAAAGAAGGTGAATACAATAAAATTATTGTTTCAACTGAAGGTCCTATGGGGTTGGCAGCATTATGGTTAAAGTATGCTTATTCTGTTCCAGCATATTTTTATTTACATACTGACTGGATGATGTTTGCCGAGAAAACCTTAAAACTAAAAAATGATAACTTAGACAATTTCAGAAGAATTTTGCGTACATTCTATAAAGCATTTGACGGTATATTTGTATTGAACAACGAGCATAAAAAATGGTTAACCGGTAAGGATATGGGGTTTAACTCCTCAAAAGTATTTTTAACATCTCACTGGGTTGAAGAAATTTTTAAACCTCACAAAACCAATAAGGAAGAAGTATTTGGAGTATCCAGCACCACGCCGGTAATACTATTTTCAGGACGATTATCCGAGGAAAAAGGCGTTATGGATATACCGGAAATAATGAATTTAGTAAAACAAAAACATCCTGAAACAAAAATTGCTTTTGCAGGAATTGGACCAAAAGAAACCCAATTGAAAACATTATTGCCTGATGCCATCTTCCTGGGCTGGGTTGATCATACCTTGTTACCTGAAGTATATTCAGCAGCAGATATTCTTGTACTGCCCTCCCGCTTTGATACTTTTGGCTGTGTTGTACTGGAGGCATTATCATGCGGATTGCCAGTTATTGCATACAACAACAAGGGACCCAAAGATATTATTAACAATGGGCTGAATGGTTATCTGGTAAAAAATGAAACCGAAATGGCCCAAAAGATAATAGAACTTATAAGCAATCCTCTGTTGCTAAATCTATTCCGCAATCAATCGCTGTTGAGGGCATATGAATTTAAACCTGATACCATAATGAAACAATTTGTCAATGACCTCAATTCAGCAGCATAATAAACATCCTCTCCATTATGTATGGTGGAAACATGGTGTTATATACCAGATATATCCCCGAAGTTTTTATGATGCAAATGATGATGGCATAGGTGATTTACCTGGCATAATTAAAAAGTTTGATTATTTGATAGATCTTGGCATTGATGCTATATGGCTATCTCCCATTAATACATCCCCTATGTATGATTGCGGTTATGATGTAAGTGATTATTATTCTATTGATCCAATTTTTGGTACATTAAAAGATTTCAAAGAATTATTGGCGATAGCTCATAGCAACAATATTCATATTATCATGGACATGGTTTTAAACCATACTTCACAACTGCATCCATGGTTTGTAGAATCATCATCCTCACGATACAACATGAAAAACGATTGGTATATATGGCATGATGGTTTTAACGGCAAACCTCCCAATAACTGGAAATCTGCCTATCTTTCCAGTGCATGGGAAAAAAATGAAATGCGCGGGCAATATTATCTTCATTCATTTTTAAAAGAACAACCTGATTTAAACTGGCACAATCAGCAGGTAAAACATGCAATGTTTGATATGATGCAGTATTGGCTGGATCTGGGTGTTGATGGATTTAGATTTGATGTTATCAACTATTGCTATAAGGATAAGAATCTGCGTAACAATCCATTTTCCTTTAATCCGTTTAATGATCAAATAGAAAAATATAATAAAAACAGGCTGGAGAGTTACATTTTAGTTCAAGAAATCAGGAAATTAATTGATAAATATGACAATCGTATGACGGTTGGCGAAGTATTCAGCTATCCGCCTGGGAATCCCGCGCTTTCGGCCAGTTATTTGTGTAAAGGGAAAGGTTTGCACCTGGCATTTGATTTTTCATTGTTATATCAACCTTTTGATTCACATAAAATATACCGATGCATTAAAAACTGGTATAATCATATTCCAGAACATTGCTGGCCATGCAATGTATTGTCAAACCATGATCAGCAGCGCTACGCTGATAAATTTGGTCAGGAAGACAATGATTCGATTAAACGTTTAATGGCGCTATTACTGTTAACCTTATGGGGGACTCCATTTATTTATTATGGGGAAGAGATAGGAATGAAAAACACTTCAATCCCGTTACGTAAAATTGTAGATCCCGCTGGTAAAAGATTCTGGCCAATGTATAAAGGGAGGGATTGTGCACGTACACCAATGCAATGGTCAGATGAAGCTAATGCTGGCTTTAGTCATACTATGTGCTGGCTCCCCATTGATAGTAACTATCGCACAATTAATGTAAAACATCAATTAAAAGACCGTTATTCACTTTTAAATTATTATAAAGATTTGATCAGGTTGCGCAAAAAGCATCATGCCCTTACCCATGGTTCATGGGAACCACTGATAAAAGGGAAAAATGGGGTTATTGCATATATACGAAAAGCGGCTTCTGAAACGCTTTGTATACTATTAAATTTTAACGATCATGCAACGCACATCCATCATCACTATGAAGCGCAATGGAAAGTTTTGTTTTCTACGCATCGTAGCCGCTTTGAGCATTTTGCAGATTTACGAATTAATTGCTATCCTTTTGAGGCAACTATACTACAAAAGATTGGAGATTTATAGCAACATTATGCACTACATGGGATTTTACATTAAGTTACATCATGGGGATATTGGTATATAATTTGTAAAAGTACATCTTCATCACACAACGTCATTCATTTAATTTCTTTATCAAATGATATTAATTGACAATCATCAAAGTTTTCATTTATTTTACATAATATTTAAATTCCCTTTATATTAATGAACCATTTTTAACAGTAACAATAGCTATCATATTAATTATGAAATTTATCATGACAGATGCCAAATGTATAAATAAAATAGTAAACTTATTCCAGAAAAAATCATTATCAGATAATACTTCATTAGCTTTACCTGTCTCAATCACACACATACCTATCTGGATTATCATTATTGGCATAGTACTGGCACTACTGATTTCGATAAGCGGTTTTATGAATATATATTTTCTTAATAGCTCCCATCAAGAGATTGAAAAAATCAATACATTAACCTCATTAGCTTTGTCAACACAAATAGAATTTGAAAAGCAATTTAGCATGTTGCACTATATTTTACTGGAGAAAGACCCATTGCAATACCAGACATATTTTCATAAATTTTCATATCAATATACAATTGTTCAGAACCAACTTTTTAATCTAAAACTTCTTTTGAAAGACTTTCCAAACATACACAATAAAATGAATGATATACAGAAATATCATAAAGACTTAACAGAATTATTAATTGATGAGTTGTTTCAATATAAGGATAAGTCAGCTACTGTTGATGATGTATATTCAATAATTAAAGGCAAAGACATAATTGCAATAGAATCGTTAAACACTATTATCTCTGAGATTAACAATATTAATTATGAAATCGCGATGAAAACAAAGAAAAAATATTTTATTTTATCCATTGTTTCGATATCATTAATAAGTATTGTTACATTATCGCTGGTTATAGCTATTCTGTATATTACTAAGTTAGAGAAAAAGTTTATATTTAACATTGGCAAACAGCTTTCATCTTACCTTCCCATACAATTGGTTCAATTAATCCTGCGTCAGGAAAAACAGGAGGTTGTTCCCATCCAGAAAAAATTTATCACTGTGTGTTTTACTGATATAGAGGGATTTACAAAATTAACAGATGCAATCGAACCAGAAATTGTTGCTGAAATACTGAATGATTACCTATCTGAAATGACTGTGGTTGCTCATAAATACAATGGGACTGTGGATAAATTTTTAGGCGATGGAATTATGATATTATTTGGAGCACCCAATTCTATGCCAGCATCAATACAAATTGAAAATGCTATGACAATGGCAGTTGAAATGCAAACAATATTTAAAATGCTCAATGATAAATGGAAAATTAAAATAAACAATAATATACTGCATCTGAGAATTGGCATCCATTGTGGCATGACAACAGTAGGTAGTTTTGGACCTCCAGAACGGTTATCATTTACTGCAATTGGTAAAATAGTTAATATCGCATTTCGCTTGCAGCAGTTATGCAATTCAGATGGTATACTCATTAGTGAAGATGTAAAAAATATAATGCCGCAGATTCCTGTTAATGAAGGAATAGCATTAAATGTTAAAGGAATTGATAAGCCTCTTGAAGTGTATAGTATACAAAGCAATTAACAATAGAGCATTGTTTTACTCATATTTTATGCATGCAATTGTCATGTCATCCTGCTGAGGATAGGTATCACGAAAATTATTAATATCAAATACCATAAGATCCAAAAACTTCTGGACATCTCCATTATAATTTTCTTTCATAAATTGGGTAATTCCTTGAACACCATAAGCAGCACATTCTTTATTGCGCTGTTCAATACATCCATCAGTGATTGTTAATATTGTATCACCAGAATTAAGTTTTGTCTTCCCAAAATTTAATGTATTTATTTTTTGTATACCCATGGGAAAATTTATTTCTTTTAATGAAAGTTTAAAGATAGTATCGTTACGATATAAATACGTCAGCGAATGTCCAAAATCATAGAGAGTTAATAATTCTTTATCTTCATCAACATGCATGAAAGCAGAAGTTACAAATTTTTCTCCTTCAAAATTTGTAAAAATATAATTATTAAGATGAATAAGAAATGTTTCTAAATCATGTGTTTCAAAATCATATATGGACATCATACCATTGAGTAATGTTGTAATCATAGAAGCAGCAATTCCCTTCCCTGAAACATCACATACCACAATAATGTGTTGATTACTTTTTTTAAATGGTATTACTATATAGAAATCGCCACCAACACCCTGCGCCATTACATTTTTTATCCCAATAGTTAATCTTTTAGTATGAACATAATAATCTTTTTTTAATATCCGCTCTATAATTCTTTTTGCCTGTTCAATGTCCTGCTGGTTTAACTTTGATAAAAATATTAACATATCCCTGGTTGAAAATATGCCTTTAAAACAATCATTTTCATCTTCAAGAAGATAATGATCCTGAACACCTGTTAATAAATCTTTTTCAATAGCTTTTGCGCACTCAAAAATATGCATATTATAATTAAACTGTTTTACCTTTTGCATTACTTCATCAGCAGTTTTATTATAATTTAATTCTCTGCCAAAACGGGTTCCTAAAATATCAAAAAGATCTTTACGTATTATTACTCCATACGATTTTTTATTTTTATCAACTACAGCAACAGCATAAATTTTATCATTTCTTGATAACTCATCTGCTAATATTCCAACCTTTGTATCAGTAAAAACATAATAATTTGAACTTATCAGCATACCTATAGTAAACTGTGTACAACTTAATTCTTCGATCTTATGAACAATTGGTTGACATGAAACAACTTGACTATTATTATTCATGAACTAATATCCTCCTGGAAATTATATTATCATTATCATTATAATGAATACTAATAAGTATGGACACCTCTATCAATAGCATTATTCACCGCAACCCTGCCCCTCCCCATGGTAAGGCGAGGGGGCATTGTTTCCATGTCATTCTGAGGGACGCAGTCCCGAAGAATCTATTCGTTCACAAAACGGCGAGATTCTTCGCTATCGCTCAGCATGACATTTCCCGCTCAGGATAAAACCCTGTACATTGTCATTTCAGCTATTACTTTAATGATTCTTCATATAATAAACAAATCATTGTATATAAAATAACAGTTAATTGCTTATAAATATTTTATGAATATATCACTACTTTTTAATCAGGAGTGGTAAAGCTAATCTTTATTTGATGTAGTATCCAGATGTATACAATACTGAATACTTGTTTTTTAAAAAATATTTTTTATAAAAATATGTTGCAAAAAATAATTGATCTAATCTATGATTTATTTTTTAATTGAGTATTATCGTGGGTGCTTTTAATATAACACAATTTTGAAGATATGAATTTATATGAAAAAATCTATAACAAAAACAATGTTGATTATTAATTTTTTTTATATTTCAATACTTTTACTATATACTCAGACATTTGCTGATATCTGCGTAGCACCATATCAAAGCCCTTCTGGTTTTTCTGTTGATTTGCCCGCATGGGACAGATCCGAAATGATGAAACAGGATGCGCTGGAATTTATATGCGCTCATTCTCAATATATCTATATTAAAATAATAAAGCTAAAAAACCCTCCGGATGATATTCTGCACTATATGTCCTGGAAGATATGGGATACCGATCCCAACGCACACTTCGTTATTAAAGATAAATTAGAAGACGGCGGAATAATCATTTCAACATATCGCAACAAAACATATTCTCTTCACAGGGTGCGAATGATACAGCAAAAGGAGTATACCTACATCATTGAATGCAGTGCTCCTGAAAAAAGCTTTTACAACTATGAAAAATATTTTAATAGGGTGTTTAAAAGCTTTACCCTGCAATAATAACAGTAATGATCAATTCCCCTGATGTTCATCACACAGTTTACATCCTGTACATGCTATTTCATTGTAAATTCATTGGCAATCATCAATCATAATTACAGTTACGGGATATGTTGCAACACAATTACTACTTAGTTTGTATAGACTTTCATCATAAATTATCTTATAAATGCATACGCAAGGAACTTTCAAATTTCTCTGCAAATTGTGCTGCTTTTATACTAACACATTATTTACAATAACTATCACATATGACATCATTATCAACCCATTGCTACCTTAAAATATGCATGAGTCATGCATATATGCTTAAAATACAATAACAGATACCTGTTTTAATATCGCAAAAATCAAGAGAATATCATTATCAGTGTTTAGCAAAAAAATATAAATTAAAAGTACTTTGCAAGTAGATGTTGTAATTCTTCAATAGTAAACGGTTTGCTTAATCCATTATTAAAACCATACTCCTCAGGGTTAGCCAACACCTGGTCATCATGATAGCCACTCATAACAAAAGCAGGCACACCAGTATCATGCTGCCGTATAAGCTGTATTGCCTCTGTTCCACCCATACCCCCTTTCACAGTAAGGTCAAAAATTAAGGCATTGAATGGAGTTCCTTTTTCTTTTTCATGAAGAAACAAATTAACTGCACTTTGCCCATCCTCAACTGCCATTGCTTCAAAGCCTAAATGTTCCAGAAAGCTTATCATCAATTTTTGCATCATTGCATCATCATCAAGGACAAGTATCTTCCCTCCCGTTAATTTCTTTTCATACGTTTTATTTTTTTCTTCCATTTCAACCTTTTGTTGTGTAGCAGGTAGATAAATATAAAAAGTTGTGCCCTGCCCCGGTATGGAATCAACCTCTATAGTGCCATTATGGCGTGCTATTATTGAATAGCCTGTAGCCAATCCCAATCCATGTCCTTTGCTTTTTGTTGTAAAAAAAGGATCAAATATTTTTGATAGTATGTCTTTAGGTATTCCAATACCCTTATCTGCAATTGCAATCTTAATATATTTGCCGGCAGGTAGCAGTGGATGCTCATTCAGTGCAAATGTTATATTATGTGCACCAACAGTAATTGTTCCACCCATTGGCATGGCATGCACAGCATTGATGACAATATTTTCAATCACCTGAGCTATCTGATTATAATCAAATTCTGCATTCCATAAATCTTCATCACAATTAAATTCTGCTTTTACATTTGAACCACTTAGAGCAAATTTGACTGTATCCTTTAACAAAGGAATAACCGATTGAGTTTTTTTAATTGGTGTACCACCTTTGGCAAAGGTTAATAACTGCCCGGTAAGTCCTTTAGCCCTTTGGACTGATTTCAACGCCTCCCCTAATAACTCAGAGATATTGTTATCTTTTATATAGGTAGAAGCTAAACCAATATACCCCATTACTCCTTCTAATATATTGTTAAAATCATGGGCAAGGCCGGCAGCTAATTGTCCCAGTGATTCTAAACGCTGTGTACGCTGCACGGCTTCTATAAGCCGTATTTTTTCGCTCATATCTCTAAATACTAAAACAACACCCAGTATTCTACCCATTGCATCTTTGATTGGCGCAGCACTATCGGCTATAATGCGTCTTGTTCCATCTTTCGCTATAAGCATCGTATGGTTTGACAGCTCGTAAATCTGTTGTGTTTGCAATACCTTTTCAACGGGATTGTCAAGAGGTTTGCTCGATAGTTCATGAACAATAACAAAAATTTCAGAGAGCGGTTTACCTTGAGCTTCTTCCTGTGAATAACCTGTTAATTGCTGCGCTGTTTCATTTATAACAGCAATCCTGCCATTAGTATCTGTTGCTATAACACCATCACCAATGCTTTGCAAAGTAATCCTTAACTTTTCCTTTTCTTCTATAAGTGACTCTTCAGCCATTTTACGATCGGTAATATCAAGAATAGAAATCATCCCTGCAGGACGCCCCTTGTAGATAACACTTACTCCACTTAAATACACCCATTTTATCCTGCCATCCTTTGCTATTATTCTAAACTCATAGCTATCCACAGTATCTACATTTGTTTGTCTTTTAGTACCCCGCTCCCTCACTATTTGTTTATCATCAGGATGCACTATATCCCAAAAATTCATATTTAAAAATTCCTCTGCGCTATATCCTGCAATATTTACAGCGGCAGGATTTGCATAAATCCATTTATTATCCTGATATAAAAGTATTGCAGTAGGAGTTGAATTTGCCAAACTTCTGAACTTTTCCTCACTTTCTGCAAGTGCCTGCTCAGATTTTATCTTCTCAATCTTTTGCCAGGCACTGTCCATTAACATGGTAATCTGCAATATATCAATCTCAGTATAATCTGTTTCTTTATTGGCAACACCAACTGTTGCAACAATCCTGTTATCTTTAAAAACAGGTATACCTAAAAAGCGTTGTATATCCACATGCCCCTCAGGATAGCCCCTCTTGGCTGGATGATAATCGTTGTAATTATTAATAACAACCGGACGAGCCTGCTTAATTGTTTCTACCCATATGCCGGCACCTTCTACATTATATATTACCGGCTTGTCTTGAATAGCACATTGATTCATTACCACATCTGACCATGCTTTAATAAAACATCTTTTTTCTTCTTCATTATATTCCATAGCGTATCCAATTGTGCTGTCCGTCAATTTAATAGCTTCATTGAGAACATGATAAAATAGTTCTTCCTCTGTTTTTGCTTCTTTCTGTAACACAGCAATAATCGATTCCAATCGCTCCTTATTCTTTACAAGCAGTTCCTCTGCCATCTTACGCTGTGTTAAATCATGTGCAACTATAAGAATTGCAACCGTTTTACCATTCTTTACAATTGGAGATGATGCAACCTCAACAGGGATTTTTTTCTTTAATTTATTAATAATTTCAGTCTCATATTGATGAAGTCCCATATATCCATTTATGCGCTCCTGATGTAATGTAACAATAGATTGATGGTATTTTTTAGGAATAAATTTAAGTATATTTTTACCAACTATCTCGTCATAACCATAGCCACCAATATTTATACCTGTCTGGTTAACATATTGTATTATCCCATTCATATCATGCAAAACTATAATATCGTGTGTAGTTTCAGTTATTGACCTGTAGCGTTCCTCGCTCTCTTTTAACTTTTCATCTGCCAATTTTTTTGCTGTTATATCTTCATAGGTACCCAGTACCCCTATGATCTCATCCCCAAGGCGCAATGGTATTTTACTGGTTCTAATCCACAAGTTGCTACCATCAGGCGCTGTTTGTGACTCCTCATATCCAATTTTTGGTATGCCCGTTTCTATTACCTCCTTATCATCCATGCGGTATAGTTCTGCTTCACTGCGCCACCCCATATCATAGTCCGTTTTTCCTATGATGTCCTCTGTCTTTTCAAATCCTGCATCAACGGCAAAATGTTTATTACATCCCAAAAATCGTAAATTTCTATCTTTCCAGAATACACGTACCGGAATTGTATTAATAACATTATTCAATAATTGCCGGGATTCTTTTAAAGCCTGTTCTGTTTCTTTAAAATGGGTAATGTCGGTATGCGTGCCATATATCATCAACGGTTGCCTATCAGGCGTCCACTCTATCACCTCTCCCTTCGTCAGTATCCACACCCAGTGTCCCTGTTTATGCTTCATCCTGATTTCACATTCATAGTATGGTTTTTCACCTGTATAATGGTTTACCAGATCTTCATATGCTTTTTTTACATCATCAGGGTGTGTTAGCATCTCCCAGGTTTTTATAGAAATTGGCGATAGTTCCTCAAGAGTGTACCCCAGCAGATGAGCCCACATTTCATTAATTATAAGGGCTCCAGTTTGTAGATTCCATTGCCATGTGCCAGTTTGAGTAGCTTCTATAACATTTTCCATCATCGTGCTGTATTCTGCAATTTTTTCTTCAGCTTTTTTTCTGTCGGTGATATCTGTATACATTGCAAATGAGCCAATATATTTTCCTTTTTCATCCATTATTGGCTGCCCTGAAACTATACACCACAGCTCACTGCCATCTTTTCGTTTCCTCCTGTCCTCATATACATCAGCAATTCCTATTACTCTTCTTGTTTCAATCCGTTCTTTCAATACAGGGATATCATCCTCAAACATAAAATCAAAAATAGGCCTGCCTATCATCTCCTTTTGGGCATATCCCAGCATATCCGCCATCGCTGCATTGACGTAGGTAGTTACATTATTACTATCTATCCTCCATATCCCTTCTTTTGCAGTTTCAACCAGTATACGATATTGTTTTTCACTTTCTTTTAATTGGTTAGTAATGTCTTTCAACTCAGAAACATCACGGGAAACAGCCAATATTCCTAAAGGCTTTAGCTGAGCATCCCGTATCATTGATAAATTTACCTCTAACCATCTGGTTGATCCATCTTTACAATAATGCTCTAACTCCATAATTCTGTTTCGGTCGGGATCTACATTGCCAGCCTTTTCTTTTTCCATCTCTTCTGCATAAACATTGAATGCTGACTGCAGTGAATCGGGCGTTAAAATCTGATCTAATTTTCGTTTTTTATGCTCCTGGGGCGTAAATCCTAAAATTTTTTCAATGGATGGGCTTACAAAAATAATATTAAAATCCATATCAAAAATGGTAAAAATATCTGCACTTTTTTGAGCTATGATGTTGTAGAAATCTAATTGTTGTAAATCACGTCCTGAAACGGTGGATGATATTTGTTTTTTCTTTCTATTAGATGTTCCATCGTGTTTTGATGTTTTTTGCTTTTTATGGCTATCACTCATATATGGCTCCACATATGATTAAAATGTATCATAATTAACTATTGTATGGCACATTGAAAAATCATGTTTCCATTATTGAAAAAAAATAATAGAACTTTTGTCAAATATTTATGCCCACAACAAAATATCAGAAATATAATTATTAAAACCCCGCTTATAATAATAATTGTAACTGTTAATTAAAACAACTAAAATAATAGATCACCATAGTAGTTGCGTTAAAATTTTACAATTTACTACAAATTTTAGTTGAAACAAAATCATGGTATATCTATATTTGTGTATAGTAATATATAATGCGCAAAAGCAATGAGGAATATTATGGCAACAGCTCCATCATCCAAATTACCTCCTCAATTAAAAGGAGAGATTATTAATCTTATCGAGGAACGTTTGAAAGAGCTTTATGTAACATGTTCTGATTTCAGAGCTTTACAAAGAGTCATGAAAGAGCTCGCTGAAGCTGAAAAACGCACTGAACAACGCATCGATTCATTAACACAGCGTATGGAAGAGCTCGCTGAAGCTCAAAAACGTACTGAACAGCACATGGATGTATTAACACAGGCATTAACACAAACTCAGCTAGAATTAAAACAGCTTGTTGAAGAACATAAGGTTACACGAAAACTTTTGGGTGATCTTACCAATACAGTAGGCTACGGACTTGAAGATACCATTATGAAATATATTCATGATTATGCTTTAAAAGAATATGGAATTGCTATTACCACTGTCGATAGACGATATGTTACCTACCCTGATGGGCGCTATGACGAGATTAACATCTATGCTAAAGGTACCAAAAATGGCACAAATGTATATTTAATTGGTGAAAGTAAAGCTCAATTAGGTTAAAAAAGATGCAGATAATTTTAATAAAATGATTTCACGATTACATGACCAGCTACACGGTGAAATTATTCCATTTTTAGTTTGTTATAGCTGTGCTCCAGATGTTGAACAGTATATCAGCACTACCTACCCAATGATTCGCATTCATAAAAGCTTTGAGTTTTATAAATATAAAAAAAGTTTTGATTAATTAACATTATATTTCCTTATCCTCATCGCTCTGAAGATACTGTAAAATCTTTCTGCGTATTGAATCAGGGAGGCGTATTCCCACACTCTTCAATCTACTTTCATATTTTTTAAATGAACGAACATGTTGTGAAGTTGTTACAAATATCCTGAAATATGATCTAATGCTCCCTTCAACTTCTTTTCTAAATTCGATGTCAGCATTTAACATATCCTCAAGAGGTGCTATCACCCTGTAATTGATAGGGCGGCAGATAGAACGGTATGCTACAAAACGTTGCAATGTTTCTGATTCATAATTTTTATCTTTGATATCCTTCTCCACCTCATTTAAGTTTATACAATCAAGCACCTCAAATTTATATTCTTCCTGTAATGCATTTCCAATTAACAGTGCAGCATTTTTACAACAATCACAGGTCAATAAATGATCAGGACATTCAAAATCACAGCGCAAATAGAGCACCATATCAATATCCGAACTGGGCTGCGACAAACCAACATTAACTGAGCCCAGTACATCCATTGCAATATCCTCTATGGCTGGTTCAACTCGCTTTACTATTTCCTCCAATTTTTCCATACGCAGTTCTGATTCCTCAGTCTGGAACATCCTGAAAAAATTTTTAATTTCTTTAAATAGCTCTATCTCAGGTATATGCGAATATTGCTGCACATTCATATCAACATTCAATAATTTCTTTTTTGCACTGAAACGAATATCATCAATGACAGTCTCCACCCATTTCCCATTTTTTTTAGCATATTCCGCTAAATCATACACACGTTCATTATATATCTTTCTATAGAGCACATGAGCTACTGTATAATCCTGTAATTCAATCTGATAAAAAAAACCTCCCTCAAGCACATCATGATGGACTGTTGTAATATCACCCAGCGGTGATGGATTAAGATATAGCGTATTTTCAACCTCCTGCATACCCCATGAGCCATGAATATGTCCGGTTAAACAAAGTATTACAGGATTGTTATCACAATATGTTCTTAATGCCGGTGAGCCGGTAGGACCAACAGGTGCAAGCCAATCTAGCACACCGTGAGCAGGCTGATGAGTAGCGATGATAGTAGGGCGCACCGCTTTGAAAAAATTATACATCTCATTTTTGCGATCATCAATTCCAATTCCAGCTTTATAGGGTACAACATATTTTTGTGGTATACCGGCAGTAAAGGTATCAGCACCTCCATAACCGGCAATAACAGCTTCATCCACCTGATACCAGTGTAGATGCAAATCCCTGTCATGAAGTGATGTATACTTTAAATCCATATCATAATTACCCGGAAGGGCAAATATATGGACCTGAGGTTTAAAACTAAAAATATTGGCAAGCACCTTGTATTTTTGCTGCATGACCCTTCGAGCACGAATGGTATACTGCTGATATTTAGCTCCTAACTCCGCAACTTCTTCAGTAATATGGGGCATATCCATAAGCTCATCAACAAAATCTTCTACTGTAATATCATCGCGCCCCATTTTTTTTCGCATGGTATTAAAATAAAGTTGCAGCTCATAATAACGAATAGCGCTATCCATATTATAAAATGGGATATCAACCAGATCACCTGATATAATATAGACATCAGCAATTGTCTCGTATAACAATTCACGAACGCGTTCAAAAGCACCGTGAACATCAGTACAATAAATTATCCGCATCAGCTCACCATTCTTTTTTCGGTATAGGTTCGAAAGACAATCATGACTGATAGTATTCCCAGAAATAGAAATGCAGTATATAACAAACTATCGCCAGCACGCCTGTATACTGTGACAGTATTGGTACTGGTATCAATATCCCCAATACAATAAGTTTTTTCCATTAACGGTATTGAAGCTGTAATGCGCCCGTATGGATCAATGAGCGCAGTAAAACCAGAATTGCCAGCACTTACAAACCACACGCCATTTTCTATAGCCCTGAAAGTTGAAAAGTAAAAATGCTGCATGGGCCCCACAGGATTATTGGTCCATAGCAAATTTGTTATATTGACATAAAAATCAATCCCCGCTTTTGCATACTTCCTGCACAGTGTATGAAAAATATTTTCATAACATATTAATGGCGCACATTTTAACCCATTAACTGATAAGACAACCATCTTTTCACCAGGCATAAAATTTGAACCGCCAAATGCATCAATTATTGTATTAACAAACGGGAAAAGTTCACCATACGGAAAATACTCTCCAAAAGGCACCAGATACATTTTTGCATAAGTATCTACAACTTCGCCATTACTATTTATAAGCACCATGCTGTTTTGCGGGTAATAACGACGGTTAACAAAATCTTCAACAACGCCAATCTCACCGGTTAAAAGTGCTACCCTGTAGCCTGCAGCAAGCGATAGCACCTCCTCTCCAAAACGGTTAAGGTTGCCATTATAATAGCCATACGAAATATTTTCAAGTGTTGCCGACTCGGACCACACAATAAGATTGGGATTATGCTGCATTGCCTGCTGAGTCAGCTGTTTTAAAATATGCAGATACCTGTACCTATTCTCAATCCAGTTTTCCCACGGCGAGAAACACGATTGTATCATGGCTACACGCAATGTTGAATTCTTTGAAGGTGGATGGTTATGCAACCGTACCCATCCATAGGCTGTTGCAAAAATTACTATCACACATATTATCGCACATGCCCATAATGGTTGGCGATAGTTATTGTTCATTATCCTTGCAGTGATATATTCACTTATACTACTATTGGCTGCAATGATAATAAAGGTTATGCCGTATATTCCGACTATCGATGCGATCTGAATAAAGTTTGTGAATGGATATTGCGTATATCCCCAGAAATTCCATGGGAAAGCCATAGTTCCTACTGTCTGTACCCAATCTATAGCTATCCATACTGATGGATAGATGAGCATCTTTGGTACATTTGATTTTCGCGATAGATATTCAGCAACAAATATCTTTGTAGCAAAAAATACTGAGATACACGGAATAACCAATGCAACAATGATAGGTTTTCCAAACGGAAGCGCCTGTCCAAAATCACCTATCCAGTAATACACAGCTCCAAAACCCAGAATGCCAGTGACAAATGAAAGTATATACACCTGTTTCAGCGGTTTATTACCGACAAAACAAAACAGTGGCACCAATGATACCCATGCAAAAACTGAAAGCAAAGGCAGATGCACATTTAATGATGTAGTAAACGAACAATACATTAATAATACTGACAACAAATAGTAATTATCATACAAAAAGATAGCCAATCGTTTCACTATGTTCATTGATGCTTCCCTATCATCGTCATAAATTCATCCTCTGAAAGAATGCGTATTTGTAATTTTTTTGCTTTATCTAATTTTGATCCAGCCTCTTCCCCTGCAACGACAAAATCGGTTTTACTGCTTACCGAACCAGATGCCCTTCCTCCCATTGATTCAATTAACCCCTCAGCTTCCTCTCGTGTCATATTTTGCATGGTACCGGTAAATACAACTGTTTTTCCTTTAAAAGGGTTGTCAGATGCTTCCTGAACCTTTTCATCTTTTACGGTAACACCATTTGCAAACATCTGACGTATAAGTGTTAATGAACCTTCATTATGAAAAAATTCATATACACTCTGCGCTACGCCTGGACCAACCTCGGGAATTGTCATAAGCTCTTCCTGTGACATCACCATAAGCTTTTGCAACGATCCTGCATGCTTTGCTATAACCTTTGCCATATGATCGCCCACATTGCGAATGCCCAGTGCACGCAAAAAATGTGATAGCGTTACTTCCCTTCTTTTATTGATAGAATCAATGATCTTATCAGCTATCTTTTCACCCATTCGTTCTACCTGCAATAGGTCTTCACGTTTTAATGCATAGATATCCGCTATTGTTTTAATCTTTTTTTGATCGTACAAACGTTTTAAAAGCTCCGGCCCAACATACTCAATATCCATACCGTCCTTTGAAACAAAAAAGCACAATGTCTCATACTCTTTTGCGGGACATGAAGCATTAACACAACGAATATAAATATCTTCATGCTGTAATGTTGAATTACATGCAGGACATGTTTCCGGTACCGCTATTGGACGCACATCCTTCCGTTTATCCTTAATAACTTCTACTACCTTGGGGATAACATCGCCAGCGCGTATTACCTTGACCGTATCACCAATCTTTATATCAAGGCGTTTAACCTCCTGAAAATTATGCAAGGTTGCACGTTTTACCAGTACACCTCCAATATTAATTGGCTCTAAATTTGCTACCGGCGTTATCAATCCTGTACGTCCAACCTGATAATCAACTGATTTTAAAACTGTTATTGCTTCTCGTGCAGGAAACTTCCATGCTATTGCCCAGCGTGGCGCCTTAGAAGTGCTTCCCATTTTCTCTCGTACTGTTATATCATTAACCTTTACAACAACTCCATCAATATCAAAGTCCAGTGTATACCTGTTCTCCATCCAGTATTTATAAAATTGTTTTATACCCTGCAACAAACCAACCTCATAATAATGAGGCGCAGGCAGTCCCACCTTTTTAAAATAATCATAAAGCTGGCTCTGTGTATTAATCATAGATGCAGGTTCCATTTTCCCAATTCCATAGAGTACTATGTCCAATTCACGTTGTGCGGTAATATTGGGATCTAACTGTCTCAGTGACCCGGCAGCGGCATTTCGCGGATTTGCAAACTCCTGCTCACCATTTTGTCTTCGGATTTCGTTTAACCTTTCAAACTCACCATGACGCATAATGACCTCACCGCGAACACTTAAATAATCAGGAGCATCTCCCGGCAACTTTGTAGGTACGCGTTTAATCGTAGCAATATTTTCTGTTACATCTTCACCTACTTCACCATCGCCACGTGTTGAACCCTGAACATAGATGCCATTGCTGTACACCAGTTCTACAGCCAGCCCATCGTATTTCAACTCGGCACAATATTCAATAGTAGATGTCCCCAGCAGTTTACAGCAGCGTTCATAAAAATCATTGATGTCCCCTTCGTCCATGGCATTGGCAAGGCTTAACATTGGTGGATCATGACGCACCTGCTCAAATGAGGTCTGTATAGTAGCACCAACCTTTTTTGAGGGAGAGTCATCGCGCGTTATTTCAGGATAATTTTTTTCAATCGTTAGCAGCTCATTCATTAACTCATCATAGGTTGCATCATCAACCAATGGTTTATCAAGCGTATAGTAGTAGTAATTATATTTGTTTATCAACTTTATAAGTTCATCATACCGTTTTTTTATGTCTTCCATAATACAGTACTCCCGCTACAATAAAAATTTTAACTTTACACACTATGTTCTTCCCATACAATAAATACTATCAATACGTCAAATATATCGTGTGTCAGGTACTTTTACCAATAGTTACCTGCTCCTGCTAATACCAAAGTGCTCTAGTTTTAATAGACTTGAGCAACAGGATACTATGATATAGTCTTGATACTACTATCATGTTTTTTTATTACTACCATTATAAATATACTACACCATGATTTTTAAAATACATGTGCCTTTAGCAAAACTGTAACAAACCTTATTATTACATATCCCTTATAAACCGCAATGTTGTATGGCATTGTCATAAAAACAAGGCAATTGCATCTACATATCCTGAAAAAATATTAATTGACTAAATAAACAATTTTCTTTCATCTATACTATAAATCGTAGAAACCTTACATAGTGAGGTAATAAATGCAACTAAAAAAAGAGATCAAAAAAATTACCATAAAGGACCCATTCCAGCAGTTTAAAGAAACAGAACGTGTCAATGAAATGAGATACTGTCCGTTAACAGGAAGGGTTAGCCGTGTACTGGGACTATCGCTTAAAGAATTTGCATCCAACGATAACACCCATATCATTGAAGAGTCAAAGAAAACATGTCCATTCTGCCCACAATGTATTGATGCTCTGACCCCAAAGTTTACCCCCCCTCTTCAAGAGCAGTATTCGTGGGGCAATGCTCGTTGCTTTCCCAATGCATTTCCATACGATGAAAACAATGCTGTAGTAACCATCACCGATCAGCATTATGTTGCTCTTGATAAATTTACGCACGATATGCTCTCTGATGCATTTCACTGTGCCACCAATTTTTTGTCCGACATTGACCCTGTGCAGTATCCCTATCAGTCAATCAACTGCAACTACATGCCGGCTGCCGGTAGCTCACTGGTTCATCCTCATTTTCAGATTATTGCATCCTCAACACCTTCCAGCTATTATACCGATATACTATCGAACATAACAATAAAGCCCAATCTTTTTCATGATTACATCAATACCGAAAAAGAACAAAATGAACGGATAATAGGACTTGAGGGCGATAGTTCCTGGTTAGTGGCTTTTGCCCCAATGGGACAGTTTGATGTTATTGGAATACTGCACAACCACATCCCCCTGAAAGATTTTTACAGGTATTGCAATACTTTTATTACCTATATACTAAAAATTTTGCAGTATATGGCATCTAAAAAAATTGATAATTTCAACATGGCACTGTATGGTGTTACCAATAATGCTGACTTTTTGCCACACATTCGTATATGCCCGCGCACTACATTTCCACCCTATGCAACAAGCGAGATAAACTACCTGCAGATGTTACATAATGACTCATTTACATTACTTAAACCTGAGATTATAGCAGCCGAGATAAATGCTTATACACCATAGTATTACATAATAATTCTTGACAAATGTATGGAATTATATAGCATTAAGCAATATTTATTCAATCTCGGTGATTGGTGCTATCCATGCGTATTATTGCATGCTACCATGAAGTCATGCGTACGATTCTAAAAGTTGATTATATCTGAATGTTAGCTATTATATAATAGCTAAATTTTTTCATAAACGGTATTGCCATTATTTTTTTGATTGTATATATTTTTTGTAGATACGATGGCTCAGTGGATTAGTATTATTGAGTAACAGTGTGAGAGGGATGAGACAATATATGCTTCAAAGTATTTTGTATAATTATGATCAGAGGATACATTTAGAAGAGCTCTTAACGTTTTCCATGGCATTGCTGCTTAATATATTAATTATTATATTTTCTCATTTTACATTAGCACCTGTTACGTTTACAATTAATATAGCAATCATGCTGCTCATTATAGCAACAGTATTTGCACAACGGTTTGCAACTTCAAAGTTATTTTCCATTTACAGGGACTGGTATGTATTGCCGCTGTTAGTGGCAATCTTCATGGAACACAATATGCTTGTTCCTCTCATCAATCCAAATGATATCGATACCTATCTCATAAAAATTGACTATTCATTATTTTTTGGCAATCATCCAACTCTATTATTAGAGAGGGTGATGCATCCTTTTGTAACTGAGCTTTTACAAATCGTTTATGCAAGTTTTTATTTTCTTCCTTTCACGCTGTGCCTTTTACTGTATCTTAAAGAAAGAAAGGTTGAATTTCATATTGTAGCATCATCCATTATGTTTGGATTTTACCTTTCATATATTGGGTATTATATATTCCCGGCTATAGGCCCACGGTTTACCTTAGCACAACTGCAAACAAAACCTCTGGAAGGGTTATTTTTGTTTAATTTTGTACATCATGGATTGGCATATTTAGAAGGTGTAACGCGTGATTGTTTCCCCAGTGGTCATACTCTAGTTTCAATACTAACTGTGCTATTAGCAATGAGATATCATAAACGATTCAGCATTATTGCCACAGTCTGGACAGTATTGCTGATAATCTCAACGGTTTATCTTCGTTATCACTATGTCATTGATGTAATAGCTGGCTTTTTTGTAGGCTTGATAGCATTTCGATATGGCCAAATGCTTGCACGTCTTTATATCTTTGGTAATACCGAAACAAAAACTCCTTTGCTGGAAAGTATCCGGAATTTGTGGTATTGGCTACTCGATATTCGAAGAAGGTAATAGTTGTTTATAAAACAAAATAACCATATATATATAACATAATCCCTGTTAATAAAAATAATAGGGTTTTTAATAATAATGTTTCTTTACCTCGTACAAATATATCAACAAATGCCATGATGATTCCAAATACTGCTGATGCTATACCCATTTTCACAAAATCCATACTTACATAATACACAACACCCACTATTGTACCGCCAACTGCAATATCGACTATATCACGTATACGTACATACCGTTTTGTTGGCAGGGCAGTTTCCTTCTTTACAAAAGATGGAACTTCTTCAGGTTTAAAGTATCGTTTTTTTGTTCTTGCTAATTCTTCCTGTCTTTTCTTTTTACGGGCAGCAACCTCCTCAGGGGTTTCGCCAATACCATAATGTTTATTGATCAGACGTAATACTTCTTTATTTGGCAGTGTTGAAAGTATTTCAGAACGTTTTTCCAATTTTTCCTGCAATGGTACCGGTCTGCCTGATGTAGCATTGCGTTCAGCAGTAATACGTCCCTTATCAATAACTGCATAGTAAGGATTACCACCTTCTTCGCTATCCTCAAGATAAATCCTAACTCTTTTATCTTTGAAGCTATAATCAACACGTATATAATCGCCATTTTCCATATTACAGTAAAAAACCCGTTGATAACCTCTTATTTCGGAAGGGCGTCTTTTCCAGTATGTTTTCTTTATTTCTGGAAGTATTATTGGTTTTGATGATATCCTTCTTCTCATTACAGAGCCTTTATATATTAAAATAGAAAAGAGATTGACTCATTTGTATGCCAATCTCCTTCCAACTTACATTATCGTAATTTCTTCTTGTGACGATTAAGTCTTCTTCTTTTCTTTCGTTTGTGATTTGCAATTTTTCTTCGCTTTCGCTTCCTACCACAGGGCATATTGTTTCACTCTCCTTATTATATAAAAATATATCACTGCAGCATTATGATACAAAATCTAACTCACTATCAGGATAAAAAACTTCAGGAAAACCAAAAAGAATTATTGCCGTTTTTAAAAAAACTTATATATAGCTACAATTTTTGCAAAAATAAAAATTATCCAGCAATCAATATACTATTTTTTAAAGTTATCGACATCTTTTTTAACAGACCCAGAATCTTCAGTATTGAAGATATCAAATCCTGCTTCTTTATCTGAGGTCACTATCACCTTCACATTGTCAGCTAATTTGTCAATATAAATATAGCGCAAAATATCCTTATTTTTTTGAATCAATTCTGATATTTTCTCAAGATGCTCAATACGTTGTTTGCTTGCTAAACCATCTTCATTAAGTTTTTGCTGCAATCTGGCAAGCTGCAGAGCATTATCCTTTTCCTGTTGTAATACCTCCAGTAAAAAACGTTTCCCTTCTGCATAGATTGCATAATCCGGAAGATAAACATTGCCAACTTTAACATCATCAATAACCAATCCTCTTTTTACACATACCTCTTTTACAGTGTTGATTACAACAGTAAATTCATTCTGAAAATTTGCCTGCAACGGAAAATACTTATATACAGGAACAAGATATTTCCTGAACTGAGTATTGACAGCATCAACCAATGCTATAGTAATAATCTCTTTTACATATTCAGCATTGGAATGCATACTTTTTAAATCAAGTTGAAGCTTATCAGCATCAAAAGTATACTGGATTGATACGGGTATTGTTATTGAATAATTTTTACTTTTTATCTGTTCAAGTGGCGGTATGGGGACAATAATATCAGCTTTACAACTACCATGAAGAGGAATATAATTTACTCTTACCGGATGAAATAAAGCCTGAGGTACTACATTCGCACCTTTTTTCAAAAGCCCGATAATCTGATCTTCCTTATCAGTTACAATTGCTACAACATCATCTCCAACAAAAACAACCGCCTTTACAAAAATATAAACAGCAGCAGCAATTATAAATGCTGCAATTACCAATTTTTTGTACTTACTCATACGCTATTCTTCATCTTTATATTGCACCGGTTTTGATGGCATAATTGTTGAAACAGCATGCTTATAAATCAGATTTTGTTTCTTGTCGACCTCAACCAATATAGTAAAGCTGTCAAAGCTAATGACCTTCCCTTTGATGGGTACGCCGTTCATAAGATAAATAGTGATTTCTACCTTATCCTTTCGTGCTGCATTAAGAAAAGTGTCCTGTAAATTTTTTGTTTGTTTGCCCATTGTGCAACCTCTTTATTTTTAATAAATTTTTATTAAATTTTTTATATTGTTTTGCAAACTTATAGAATTACATACCATATATTAAAACAATATCAATAATTTTTTAATGACCACTATATCCATTCATTGATAATTTTTTTTATTCCTTTACCATCATTTGCTGGCATCCATAAAGGTTTATATCTCTTAAACCATGTAATCTGCCTTTTAGCATAGTGTTTTGTTTGCAGTTTTATGTCTTCTATTGCATCGCTCAATGATATCTCATTATTCAGAACCCTGTGCAACTGAATATACCCTATTGCTTTCTGTGAATTTAAATCTTGAGTGTATCCCATTGCTCGCAATTTTTCTACTTCTTCTACCAATCCATTGTTAATCATGGTATCTACTCTGCACTCAATGCGCTTATATAGTATATCCCTCTCTATATCAACTGCAATTAAAAGAATTTCAAGATCGCTTTTCATATGATCAGATTGCAAAAATTGCGATAATGGTAATCCTGTAGCTCTGAATACTTCCAAACCTCGTAAAATCCGTTGTGTATCATTGGGATGGATTTTATCAGCCCAGGCTTTATCATGGTGCGATAGTTCCTTATAAAGAGCCTGTATTCCCTTAAGTTGCAACTCAGCATGTAATTGCTCTTTTATTTTGCTATCGATGCGGGGAAGTTTGGCTAAACCATAAAAAAAAGTATGAATATATAATCCCGTTCCACCCACAAACAACGGAATTTTACCATGTTGCAATATTGTTTCAACTGCCCCTGACGCTTCTCTACAGAAATCACCAGCAGTAAACCAGTAATCAGGATTGACAATATCAATACAATAATGTGTTATCAAAGATCGATGGTACGGGGAAACCTTCCCTGTACCAACATCCATATATTTATATACCTGAACCGAATCTACCGAAACTATCTCAAATAGGTTGTTAGCTATCGAAAGAGATATATCTGATTTACCCGATGCTGTTGGCCCAACAAGAATAACTGCTTTCTTTTTGTTAACCTTTTTCACTCTTATAAAAAATTATTATTTCAAATATTCAATCGCTTAACTGTTCCTTGAATTCATATTTAATGATTCCATTCAGCATGAGATGCAATATATGCGGTACAACTTTCCAGTTTTTGTCAGTTTCAGGATATCCTTCAATATTACCTAATTTATCCACTACTTTCATTGCAGCACATGAAAAGATATATTTATTATCTTCCAGCGCTATAATTTTATCTAATGGTATAATCATGTACACCCTCCAGCAAATTTTTAACTGCTTTTTCCTTAAATTCCCGCCTGAGAATGATTGCCTTTAAAATAGCACCAAGATCTTCTAAGGCTTTCTGTAAATCATCATTTACAACAATATAATCATAATTGATATATTCACGCAATTCACTCACAGCATTTGTCAATCTTATTTTAATTTGTTGCTGTGTTTCCGTTGATCGGTGACGCAAACGTTTTTCAAGTTCTTTAATTGACGGTGGAATAATAAATATTGAAACAACCTTTTGTAACTTATTACGTAAAGCACGTGCCCCCTGAACGTCTACATCAAAAATAGGTATTTTTGATGTAGCATTTATTCTGTCAATCTCTTTTTTGGTTGTACCATAATAATTATCATGAACCTTTGCCCACTCCACAAACTCGTTATTATCCACCATTTTCATAAATTCATCATAACTTACATAGTAATAATCTTTCCCCTCTTTTTCATTTGACCGTATGGGCCGTGTTGTAGTTGAAATAGCAAACTCATAAATTGGATTCTGTATAATAAGTTTCTCAATAAGTGTTGTTTTCCCTGCACCAGAAGGTGCTGAAATAATTATTGCTATCATCATCCTTCTTCGCTTTGATTTAATCTATTTGCTATTGTTTCAGGTTGCATGGCTGACAGTATCACATGATTACTATCCATTATAATTATAGCACGCGTTTTCCTGCCATGGGTTGCATCAATAAGCATACTGTTTTCTTTTGCCTCTTCACGCAATCGTTTTCCTGAAGCTGATACAGGAGTAATAACAGCAATAACACGTTCAGCAACAACAGCATTACCAAATCCTATATTAATTAATGTTGTTGATTTCATTATTCAATTCCTTTTAAACTATGTTCCTGCATTGTTCCCGTATTTTATCTATATGATTTTTCACTTCAACAACTTTATGGGCAATAACAGTATTATTTGATTTAGAACCTATTGTATTAACCTCTCTAAACATCTCCTGTGCCAGGAAGTCTAATTGTCTGCCAAGCTGTCCTTCACCAGCCATTATTTCTTTAAACTTTACTATATGATCATACATGCGTGTTAGTTCTTCATTAATATCTTGCTTATCTGCTAAAATCGCAATTTCTGTATACAATCTGTTTTCATCTATTTTACTATGTAATAATGATTCTATTGATTTTTTTAATCTGCTAAATTGATACTCAGCAACAGCATGGGCTTGTTTACGAATATCTATACATGCATGTTCAATTATTTTTAAAGAAGATTCAAGATCTTTTTTAACAGATTTCCCTTCTTTTTTGCGCATTTTAATAGTGGCATTAATTGATTTTTGTAATGCGTTATATATGTCATCCTTTGATTTTTTTGAAAGAATCGAACGCTCTTTATGAACAACACCATCAAGTTGCAATAAAGCATCAACAGAAAAACTTGCTGCAATTTTTAAACTTGATAATGCTTTTTGTACTTCATGATAATATTTCAACAATATCTGTTTATTAATATGGACAGGTCTTGATTCTACCCAATCGTAAATGTCAATGTTAAATTCAACTTTTCCACGTTCAAAACTTTTTTTTAAAATAGCATTGATGGTATCATCCTCATATTTTAATATCTTGGGTATATTTGTATAAACCTCCAGATATTTAGAATTTAATGTTTTTACTTCAATTGAGAATGTAAACTGATCCGTACTTTGTTCTATAAATGCATACCCTGTCATACTTTCCATACTATAATCTCGCTACATCTCTTTATCTTCACGTCCTAATGACTTAATTTTCAATTTACCACTTTCAAGAAAAAAATCTACCGTTCTACCATAATCTCCCAATACATCCTCGGCAATAATATTGATATGATATTTATCCAATACTTGTTTAACCTTCAGGACATTATTTATACCTATAGAGCCGATAAATGAATTTTCTGGCATTTTAAACATTGAAGCACCACCAACTATTTTAGCAACAATCAATTCAGGATTTGCCCCCTTTTTTACCATTTCATCAATCATAAGAGCTATAGCACTATCGGCATATTTTTTAGGATTCGTTGACTTATCGTTGTTTTCAGGCAACATAATATGTGCCAATCCACCAACTTTGTTTTCCAGATCATAAAGGCATATGCCTACACATGAACCCAAAATTGTTCGTAATATATCCGGTGAATGAGATACCTTATAATCAGCTATCGAAACTGTAATCAGTTGAAATTCCATTATACTTTCTCCTTTGGAACATATACAGGTGAATCCATTATCTTCACATACTGGAAATCATCGGACAGAGCGTGCAAGGTTTCTGAATGGCCAATAAATAAATATCCCCATGGATTCAAAATATTATAAAAATTAGCGATCAGTTCTTTTTGACGAGAACGATCAAAATAAATCATAACATTTCGACAGAATATAATATCAACATTTTCTGGATAAGAATTTTTAAAAAG
>JAKPOE010000333.1 GCA_029548025.1 Spirochaetota bacterium | reverse complement strand
CGGGGACATACGGGGCTTGAAAACCGGTCATTGTTTTATGTTTAATGATGATATCTTTAAGAATTTTATTTAATGCATGCCCAAGGTGTATATGTCCGTTTGCATACGGTGGACCATCATGCAAAATATACAGTTCATTCCCTTCGCGGGATTTTAGAATTAATTGATAGATATTGTCTTTTTCCCAGCGTTGTAAAATGTGAGGTTCCCGTACCGGAAGGTTAGCCTTCATAGGGAAATCACTTGAAGGAAGATTAACAGTTTTAGAATAATCCATTGATACCTCGCAACACAGTAGTAATGTGAAATTCAGTGATAGTGCAAAAATACATTTGTCAATAGAATTTTAGCAATTTATAAATACATTTTAATGATTTTTATAACAGCCTGTGATATAAGATACACTATCACATAACTTCTGTTTTTTGTATATATTAATTTTATGGATATTGTTAAAAATGTTTTTATGGTATTAGCAGATATTAAATAGTTTTACTACTGGTGTGTCAGTAGTTTAGTAACCATTAACGTTTTTTTTGGCGATAGTTATTGTGAAAAAATTTTATATATTCAGGATATACTAATGATACAATTAGATTTTACCAAACTGGATGGATTGGTTCCAGCAGTAGCTCAAGATTATAAAACGGGTGAAATTTTGATGGTTGCCTTTATGAATGAAGAGGCATTTGAGTTGACACTTAAAACAGGTATTGTTCATTACTGGAGTAGATCCCGCAAAACGCTATGGAAAAAAGGGGAATCCTCGGGCAATGTACAGCAGGTAAAAGAAATTCGTATTGACTGTGACAACGATTGTGTATTATTAAAAATTAATCAGATTGGTGATGCAGCATGCCATACAGGATACCGTAGCTGTTTTTACCGTGTTGTGGAAGGGGATGGGCTTACCATTGATGGCATAAAGATATTTAATCCTGAAGATAAATATGGAGATAAAAAATGAGCCTTATCAAATTAGGTATTCCTAAAGGTAGTCTGGAGAATGCTACCATTGAACTTTTCAAACATGC
>JAKPOE010000319.1 GCA_029548025.1 Spirochaetota bacterium | reverse complement strand
GCCCTGGCAGTAGGGTTAAGTTTGGGAGTATTGCAAAAACCAATACTACTGCCCAGTATCATTATTGGTATTACCTGTGCGGTTTTTTCGGTTTTCGGCGTATTTCTTGGTAAAAGAGCAAGCAGTTTGTTAGGCAAAAGGACAGAACTGATTGGTGGTATAATCCTCATTTTTATTGGAATCAGAATCCTTATATCACACATGAGTAATTGATTTACCTATTGTTTCTTCATTTCCGATAAATATAATAGATATCACATCGTGAGGCGCAAACGATTTTCACCATAGTGTACAGTATACAGTTTTCATTGATGCACAATAGCATGTTTAATATCTGTTTAATGTATGTTTAATGATAGAGAGAATTATGCATATGCACTATATCTTAAATAATTTTTTGTATAGCATTACTATGAATACAAAAATAATTGCCACAAAGCTGACACCATTTTTAATAGCTGGATTGTTTGTATTGGTAAGCATTCATGCATATGCTGAAGACTATCAGTATCACTATTTTCAAAAGGAAAAAGATGAATTTGTACCTTTTTCAGATTATATTCCAAAAGTCAGGATGCATTATAAAGTAGTTCCTCATTACGTTGAAGATTTTTATGAATTATATGGTATGAAGCTATACTATGATGAAAACTCTTTACGCAAAAATATTGACAGACTTAAAATAGCATTAACCTGTAAATTCCGCCATCCTTCACAGGCGCTGATAAAAATACAAACTGAAGATGAATACTATAAATATCGTAATTTAATGTTTATGCATATTACCATGCTGATACTACGTGATTATCTAAAAATCGCTACCCGGTATGATAAACAACATATATATTTTTATGATGTAAGTTATGCTAAAGATATTCAGGAAAGTCTTAAAATAGCTGAAACAATGTATAGAGAAGCATTGCCGTATTGGTATCAGGCAAAAAAATATGCCAGCATAGCAAGTACTGTTAAAATAACCACCAATTTAAGCTATATTGAAACGGAACGAGTAAAAATAATAAACGGTGATGTTGATTTTGAAAAAATAATTAATGATCACGTCAGCCGGGTTAAAAAAAAGCAAAACAGTATTGACGCTCTTGCAGCATCTCATAAACCATGATACCATGGATGTACTGAAAGTTATGAACGCCAGACACTTAATTCTTCATTTTTTACCTATCGCCACTCCTGACAATACATGAAATAAAATAAAAGAACAATAAAATCATGAATATCTAGAGCCATTTATTGATGCTATTGATTTTATCAATAGCATCATCCACCCATTGATTATAGGGATAGTCATTGATGATAGTTGCAAAGAGCTCTTTTGCTTTTATCAGTTCACTTTTTAAATACTCCGCATTGCCAGTAAAACCACTGCCATCAGAGTAATAGCTATAAAAGGAATTTTGTAGAATAGTAAATGCTTTTTTATACAGTGAATATATTGCATCGATTTTTTCATGTTCTCTGGTGCTATCTGCTTTTATGGAACTATCGACATAATTTTTTAAATAATCATAGGCGGTGTTTATAAGCTGCATTTTTTCCAGTGTACCAGCATCATTGCTTATATCAGGATGGTACAGCATCGCTAACGTTCGGTAGGCATGAGCCAGTTCTTCTAAAGTAAAATGCTCTTGCAAGCCAAATATAGTTGTATACATTTGCAACTTTTTCATACATTAAACACTGAACAAAAAGTGAATGATGTCCCTATCCTTTACAATATAATCGCGTCCTTCACTTCGCAGCAATCCATGCTCTTTTATGGCATGCAATGACTTATAGTGCATAAGATCATCATAATGAAAAACTTCTGCACGGATAAATCCTTTTTCAAAATCACTGTGAATAATCCCGCTTGCTTTTTGAGCAGTGGTACCATTTTTTATGGTCCACGCCTGTAACTGTGTGGTTATAGTATAATAGGTAATAAGATCAAGCATTGAGTATGCAGTTACAATAAGCCTTTCCAGCGCAGATCTGTCCACACCTAACGCTTTTCGATACTCCTGCTGCTCCTGCAAGGGTAACTCAGCAATTTCTTCTTCAACCTTTGCACTGATGGCAACAAGTCCCAATCCATGGTGCATAGCATATTCCTGCAATGATTTGAATGCATGGTTACTATCGCCATACTCATCAACATTTGCACAAATAATCATTGGTTTTGCTGATATAAGCCCATATTCATTGCAAAGCGATAGTTCCTCCTGAGTTAACGGTATCCTGCTAAGCATGACACCATCGTTAATGTGGGTAAACAGTTTATCAATGATTTGCAGCCGCTGAGCATTTTCTTTGTCACCAGATCTTGCTTTTTTTTCAATTTTTTCTTTTGCTCGTGTAAGAACTTCTATATCGGAAAGTAACAATTCCATATGAATAATTTCAATATCACGAAGAGGTTGAATATCCCCTTCAACATGAACAACATCCTTATCAGTAAAACAACGAATTACATGAACTATCGCATCCACATTCCGTATATGGCTTAAAAACATGTTGCCCAGTCCCTCACCTTTCGACGCCCCTTTAACCAATCCGGCAACATCAACAAATTCAATCCTCGTTGGAATAGGGTCTTTTTTTTTCAGAATATTTGCTATGGTATACAGTTGCGGATCAGGTACTGGTACAATTCCTTTATTTGGTTCAATAGTGCAAAAGGGATAATTTTCCATTGGTGCATGCGCACCCGTTAATGCGTTAAACAGCGTTGACTTACCAACATTTGGCAAACCTATTATGCCACAGGTAAAACCCATGCATGGCTCCTTACAATAAACAAATTTTTTTTGAAAACTGTTGACATATCATTCAATAATTACCGAGATGTAGCAATGGCAGATAGTTATGGCAATTTTATACTACTAGTAAAAAAAATCAAATAGTATTATGATCTCTTCACTTTTATTATCATTATGTATAGTATCCTCACTATTCTTATGTGTTGCTATCGCTACCATTAATTTTAAGGAGGGGCGGCACAGTGTCCCATTATTAGTATTTGCATTATTACTGGGTATTGTAACACTGATACATCCTTCAACTATTTTTCCATCACTTATTATTTCATGCTATCCCGGTGTTTTTGCATACTACGTCCATACTATTGCCAAACAGCTTTCTAAAAAAGATATCGTTATATCAGGGATATCGATAGTAGCATTACTGGTATCGGTAATATTGCTGCTACATATTCAACCAGCTATCATTGCTATTTTTCAGCTATACTATTCATTTACCATGAAAAATTCTGTTCCATCCAGATTTGGCCTAAAATTATTTCGAGCAACATTGTTCATAGAATCAGGTATTCTGGGTATACTAACATTGTTTGCAAACACCCATATAACAACACTAACAATAATGGGATTTATAGCATTTTTTTTGACCATTACAATATACGATATATTGAAACGTTCACAATTAGCATTGTATAAAATGCGTTCCCTTGCTCATATTAATGCAAACTTAACTAAATTAACACAACTTTTAAAACAGCGAAATGATCAATATGTAACCATGCTCAATAAAAAAGATAATGATATTCAGATGCTTTCAAAATATTCTACAATGGCTGAAATTACTGCAAGCATAGCTCATGAGATAGCACAACCGTTAACGGGAATAAAAAGCATTGCTCAAAATATGATGGATGATATTAATCTGGATGATTTTAACTATTTAGAGGCACTATCGGAACTACAAAAGATATGCACTATGGTTGATAAAGCTACGTTCATTATGGATCATATACGCAGCTTCAATACCAATAATCATATCTATAAACTTATTGATATAAACAGCATCATCATGAATGCCGTAACTCTTATGCAAAATCAATTGAAAAAGCATAATATAGATATTATACTTCTTCTTAACGAATCAATCCCGCGAATTTATGGTAATGCCATTAGTATAGAACAAATTTTAATTAATTTAATTACCAATGCTAAAGATGCAATAATTGAAAAAACAAACAAAACCAATCCTGATTACTCCGGTAGAATAATGATCAAGACTGATCACCATGATGATCATGTTTTTATTATAATCGAAGATAATGGTATAGGTATTCAACCTGATATACAAAAACATATCTGGTCACCATTTTTTACTACAAAGAGATATAGTCAGAGTCTTGGTATTGGATTATCAATAAGCAAAAAAATAATAAATGATCATAATGGAGAGATATTTATCAATTCAAAACCAGAAGAAGGCAGCGTTTTTACTATCAAATTTTCTTTAATAAAATAAGAAAGCAGTTTTTTCTGATGTTTTATATATATAAAAACTTGTTGTATTAATACCATATAGTACAGTATACTCATGTGCATCCAGTAAAGAGAGGGTATATGAACAGGTTATTATTACGAGGATTTACATTTGGTTTTGTCGTCCTTTTCTTATTAATTTTAAAACAATATTCACCTGGATTAGAAGTTGCTATTGATGAAATACGAACAAAACCTGTAAAATTTATCAATTATAAGGGGCCATACAAAAAGAGTGATTCACCGCAAGCTATCGAACAAATAGGCAGGGCTTTAGCCAGAACACCATCGAATAATATATCCATGTTTAGCAATAAATATTCAATGATACATGCTATATCAAAAAATGAACCCAATAAATTTTCAGCGACGATATTCTCTATAAATAAACAGGCACGAGTGGGACATATTGCTATTATTAGAAAAATTTTATCTTCGTATCTACAGCAAAAGTATGGTTACACTAAACATCATGCTGAAGCAATTGCTCTTTTTCTTACATATTACAATGCAGCCTACAGAGGAGATATTGATTATTTTTCATTAAAATATAAAAGTATCGTAATGATCTATATAAACAAATATAATGCAGGGATTTCAACAAAGTATTATGAATGGCCAGGAAATACTAGAATGCTTATACCATTAACTGAAGAACCACAAAAGGGAAAACTTGATGTTATAGTTGTGGATGTAATTTCCAACAAAGATATTATAAAGGAAGTAAGGAAAGATGATAAAAATATCAATGCCCGTAAAGATATGGTGGATCTTAAAAAACAAATTATTACAAATGAAAAAACTGAAGTTGAGCAAAGTAAAACTATATTAGCTGAAGATATCAAAAAACTGTCAGATACGAAAAAAGCTCTTGAAAATGATAAAACAGAATTACAACAAAAAGAAAAAGAAATTAGAAAAACAAAAGAAGTATTAAAAACAATATCAGACTCCGAAAAACAAAAAACCATGCAAAAAGAAATTGAAACTAAAGAAAAACAACTTGATTACGATAAACAAGAAGTAAAGAAGAAAGAAGAAAAAATTGAAAAAAAAGAATCAGAAATATCTAAACAGAAAGATCAAATTTCTACAAAAGATAAAAAATTAGAACAAAAACAAAAAGATTTGGAAAAAGAAGAAGAACAAATAGCTTTTGATGAAGCCAAACAAACATCAAACAATAAACAAGAATTAATTGCTAAACTTGAGGCAAAAGAAAAACAGCTGGATGAAAGAGAAGATAAACTGCGTACAAAAGAAGTTGATAAAAGCATCTATGCTGATAAGCTCTTTTATCTTAAAATTAAAGAATAT
>JAKPOE010000312.1 GCA_029548025.1 Spirochaetota bacterium | reverse complement strand
TCCTCCTTGAACAATATACTATCATCCGTGATAGCATTAACTATATAAATAGTTCATTCCAAGATTCGTCTTATTTCAGAAAACTGGTGAGGCTGGTTAACTTAACTTAATGGCATTTATTTACGTTTATCATAAAATATGTTGATATTTCATATGTTTTTTATTATTTTTTGTTATTGAACACATTTCTTAAGCTTTACGGCATGGAAAATTTTACACCACACTATCACCAACAAAAAATTTTTATTAATTAAAATTCTTTTTCTTGAATATATACTATGAAAGGTATTATGTGTAATTATTTATAACTATCGTATATAATGTTGCCAATCAATTGGATTTGTATACAGTAATACCATAAGTGAGCTACTATCGAACAACAAAGAGGGGAACTACTATGAACAATTCCACAACCAATCCCATATACTCATTTATACAATCTATACCATTCTTAACCAATATTATCAAAAAAGGTGGAATCAGGTTAAAATGGGTCACTGCAGTATCAGCACTCATGGTCATTGTCATAAGCATTATTAGCTTTTTATTAATTACAATTTCTGAGCACGCACTTATCAAAGCCAATGATAAATTATGTCAGACAATAGCGCATACCATCTCATCTTCGGAAAGTTTTTTAACCGCTGAAAAAAGAGCATTGAAGCGCTCCATGATTCTGCAGGATATAGTAAAAGGACTGTCAAAAACCAGCATAGAAGGTTTTGTTTATGCTGCTGTCTATGATTTAAATGGGATACTTGCTGAAAAAAAATATACCTATGCTGCACATACCAATGCAAAACTCCATGGAAAATATTTCTCAAAAGACCTTGTCAAACAATTTGAATCATTAAACACCACCGTTAAAGAAAGGATAGAGCTATCATTAGATTCAGGTCAAACATGGTGTTATCGCTATCGTATCCCTTTTGAGTTTTTTAAATCAAAGGTAGGGATTATAGAGATAGTTTTTACCGAGGATGCAATATTAGGACCTGTTCACAAAGCAAGGCTCCTTATGCTCATCATCGCGGCAATTCTTTTATCATCCAGTATATATGCAGCTATGCGAATTGCGCGGCAGATGGTACAACCATTAGAGCAATTAACTGCAGGAGTTACAAAAGTAAAGGACGGTGATCTTACTATCCATATTGATGTAACAACCCATGATGAGATTGGGATTCTTACTGAAGAATTTAACACCATGATTGATCATCTGCGTGAAAAGTTAAAAATGCAAAAGTTTGTTTCTGAATCAACTATCTCCATGATACGCGAAAAAAGAGACGATGAACTGGATTTAGGTGGCACAAATAAGAACATGGCATTCCTTTTTTCTGATATTCGTGGATTTACGGCAATGTCCGAGAAGCTTCCTCCAGAACAGGTTGTATCTATTCTGAATGAATACCTTGACCTGCAAGCTGCAATTATAAAAAAGCATGGTGGTGATATTGATAAATTTGTAGGTGATGAAATTATGGCTGTTTTTGAAGGTGACAATAAAGCCGAAAGCGCAGTTGAAGCAGCAGTTGATATCATAGAATCAATTCAAAAATTAAACAAACAGCGTGAAAAAGAAGGAGCGGTAACAATTACTGTTGGGATAGGCATCCATATGGGGAATGTTGTTCATGGCAGAATGGGTTCAAAGGACAGGATGGATTTTACATCAATTGGTGATGCCGTTAATCTATCCGCACGGCTGTGCTCACATGCCGACGCTCAGACAATACTTGTATCTGAAGCAATTATAATAAATCTTTCAAAGAAGAAATTTAAAGGGAAGAAGCTTGGTCCCATTAAGGTTAAAGGTAAAGAACAACCAATACCCATCTTCCAGATCACCGGGAAAGCATAATTATTCTTGATGAATAATTGGATAAAACTCTTTCCGTATAAAATAGCTTATCTTACGCAATATCTCTTTGTATAGTTTTTTATTATTTTTAATGTTTTCAAACAATATTGCTGCATGAACAAGATTATCAAGATCCGATTCAGCAATACCCTGAGTATGAAGTTCAGCATGCTCTGTAGTATTTAATAACAAATTATATTTCTTAGCTATCTCATCCAGTATTATGATCTCTATGGAAATATCAAGATTGTCACCAATTGAATTCCCAATACGCAAAGCATGATAGGCAAAATTGTTTGTTAAAAAAGAATTGGCATCCAATTTTTTTGCAATCATCTCAGGCACACTATGCTCGGATAAATACCTATGTAATATATCAACTTTCTGCATACTCCCCCCTCCAATGTGATAGTTGTTTATATCCTCTCAATCTATAAATCATTATGCCAGAAGCGATGTAAAAATACAACAAAATAATCAAATTCCACAACTTCTGGACATAGTAAAACCACTTGTTTTAAGCACATATTCACGATAGTTCTTTTCAAGATCACCTATTATCATATCTGAAACAATATCTTTAACAGTATGCCGGGGTTCCCACCCCAATTTTTCACGCGCCTTTGTTGGATCACCGATGAGTATATCCACTTCAGAAGGTCTGAAGTACCGCTGGTCAATGCCAACAACAACCTTATTGAGGCAAGCCCTTGCAGTTTGCAGTATGTTTTCTTTATGCTCAGGCGCACAATGTAACGATTGTAATCGTGATAACAATACATCTTCATGGCAAGAAATAACAATACCACACTCTTTTATCCCTTCGCCTTGAAATGTAACAGTTAATCCCACTTCATCAAACGCCAATGCAATAAATTCCCTTATCTCAGTTGTTATACCGGTAGCTAATACATAATCATCAGGTTTGGGCTGTTGCAATATTAAATACATTCCTTTGACATAATCCTGTGCATGTCCAAAATCTCGTTTTGCATTTAGATTACCTAAATAAATCTTTTTATCCAGTCCAAATAATATGCGAGCAACCCCTCGTGTAATTTTTCGCGTAACAAACGTTTCCCCTCTTCTGGAACTTTCATGATTAAATAAAATACCATTACAGGCAAACATTCCATATGCTTCCCTGTAGTTTATGGTTATCCAATAAGCAAAAAGCTTTGCAACACCATAAGGACTTCGTGGGTAAAATGGTGTGTTTTCACTCTGAGGAAATTCAACAGCTTTGCCAAATAGCTCAGACGTGGATGCCTGATATATTTTAACCTTATCCTGTAAACCCAATAAACGTACTGATTCTAAAATTCTAAGTGTTCCCATTGCATCTACATTTGCTGTGTACTCAGGTTGAACAAAACTCACAGCAACGTGAGATTGTGCAGCTAAATTGTAAATCTCATCAGGTTTTACCTTTTGAATTATCTCAGTAACGTTTAAACTATCGGTTAAATCACCATAATGTAAAAAAAAACTACCCCCTTCATGAGGATCATTATATACATGATCTATCCTTTCTGTATTGAAAAGTGATGATCGACGTTTGATACCATGGACCTCATAGCCCTTTGATAACAACAACTCCGTCAGGTAAGAGCCATCCTGCCCCGTTACCCCCGTAATAAGTGCCCTTTTCATTGTACCCTCATGATCCACTGTTCTATAATCATTAAAAACGAACCTTACTTGAAATCATAGTGCCATCATCTTCTTACTTATAAAAAAGTTATAATGTTAATCTCCCTGAAGCGTCTATAATATACAAGAAAAAAATAGCTGTTTAAAGTAAATTTTCACCATTCCCTGAGCAAAGCAAAGAAGGCGTGGTATATATTCTTCTATACACAGATCATATACTTTATTTTTTATTTGCAATTTTTAATCGATTATATATCATGTAATAATATTATATATCGCTTGTAAGAGGTGATTATGGCAAAGAAGGAATACCTATCCGGTACATTTTGTCTTGATATTAAATGTAATCATCACAAAGCATTAGAACAGTATAGCGGTGATGATTACCTGAAACAAAAGGCAATCCTTTGTGCCGATTGTTATGCATGGAAATTTTTTATATGGTTAAAAGATCACAAATATCGTATAATACAATCAGCACCTGAAATTTCCGCACATGAACTAGCTGCTCGCATCAAAGGTATTGATCCAGTACGAGTGGAAGACTTAACTGATGATGAAATATTGTGTTTATAGAATCAATTCAGGAGGAGTCCACAACGACTATGCTTTCAGCCACCCATAAGGAATGAAATAAGTATGGTGATTTCGGATCAAGCCCGGAATGACACTGGTGCAAAAATTCCTCTCGTCTTACGAAAGAGAGGGGGCCGATAGTGAGGTTAATAATCATATTTTCAGAGAAGGAGTTACAATATGGTTCGTAATGCAGGGATTGTTATCGTTATTATTATTATCATTGCACTACTAACTGATGCAATGATAACCATATTAGCCCGGCCACAGTTGGGGAGGAAAGCATGCAATGCTGTAAACATACCATATAAAACAGTTATAGCTCATAGAGGGGCTTCATATTGGGCACCGGAGGAATCATACTATGCTTATATGATAGCAAAACAAGTAGGTGCCGAATATCTGGAGATGGATGCTCAGCGTACAAAAGATAATGTCATTATAGTATTCCATGACGACACCCTGAGCCGTATCACAAATGTATCTTCAGTTTTCCCCGGAAGAGAAAATGATCCAATTAAAAGTTTCACCATTGCAGAATTAAAAAAGCTGGATTTGGGTAAATGGTTTAACAATACTTATCCTGATCGTTCAAAAAAATCATATAATGAAACAAAAATTTTAACATTAGACGAGGTCATAGATATAGCAAAAGCTGATGGAACTATCTATCCATTATATATTGAAACAAAAAGTCCTGACAACTATCCTGGTATTGAGCAAGAGCTTGTTACCATACTTGCAACACGAGGATATATCACGGCTGGCACCAATACTAACCATCCTTATGCTCCAGTAATATTTCAATCGTTTGAGATTAAAAGCCTGATGCTTCTATCACAGTTAGCTCCCGGGGTCCCCAGGGTATATCTTATTGATCAAGATATGGTAAACAATAAAGGATGGGATATTATAATGGAGGAAGCAAAAAAAGCAAGCTGTGCAGGATTGGGTCCATCTGGATATTTAGGATGGCCATGGCTGATAGGGAAAGCACATCGTCATGGGTTGTTTGTTCATATATACACCGTAGATAAAAAATGGCAATTCCGACTATTACACTGGTTTGGTGCTGATGGTTTTTTTACCAACAGATGCGAATTACTCATGAATTTTTATGATAAAGCCCATAAAAAAAGCTTTAAGGATGTTATCGTGAGTATTAAATAATCAAAATATGGTATACCATATAAAACAGCTATAAGTATATGGGCTTTTAAACCGATATTTTAACAGAAGAATATATAATACATTTTACTTGACTAACAATAGAGTATTATATAATTTAAAAAATTATTATATTTATTGAGACAGGAGATCATGCATGAGCCAATGGTCAATAATTGGGAAAGGGATTCTAACCCCGGATAAATTTATTAAAAAAGCTGGCATGGTAATCGACGACGGCATTATTGAAAAAATTGATAGTCACAGTTCGTTTACTGTTGAAGCTGATGGCATCATTGTTCCGGGATTTATTAATAGTCATGATCACCTGATTGGCAACTATTATCCAAAAGTTGGCAATGGACCCTATGAAAACTGGCTTCCATGGGATAATGATCTTAAAAGCTCTCCTATTTATGAAGAACGCCAGCAGCTTGAAAACCGAGATCTCTATCTTCTTGCGGGATATCGAAATCTCCTCTCAGGTGTAACCACTGTCTCAGATCATATTCCCCATTTTGTCCATGAGCCATTCCTTGATATTATGCCGATAAAAGTTTTACGTAATTATGCACTTGCTCATTCTGTTACATCGTTTGCATTAATATGGGGCGATGATATTTCTGTTGAATATCAAAAAGCAGCTAAAGAAAAAGTTCCATTTATAACACATAGCGGTGAAGGCTTTGATGATGAAACCATCCACGATATAGATACTCTTGAAAGGCTGGGTGCACTGGGTGAGTATACAGTATTGATTCATGGTATTGCTTTTAACGAAAACGATATAAAGCGCATCAAAAAAGCCGGGGCATCTGTTGTCTGGTGTGGTGATTCCAATATGTTTATGTTTAACAGAACAGCAAATATTAAACTTATGTTAGATTATGGAGTGAATGTATGCATTGGTACTGATTCACCAATGTCTGGTGGTGAAAATCTTCTTTATGAAATTAAATTTGATCGTAAACTATATAAAAAACTTTTTAATGAAGAACTCAGCGATGAAACAATTGTACGGATGATTACTGTCAATCCTTCATATGCATTTAAATTAAGCGATCATGGTTCACTTAATCCTGGCAATGTAGCAGATTTTATTGTTATTTCCAGAACAGAAGATAATCCATATTCAACAGTTGTAAACGCACAGTTAGAGGATATTGCGCTTGTTGTCATCAATGGGAAGCCAATGTATGGCGATAGTTACTATAAACGATTATTTGATTATCACAAGGTAAAGTATCAGGAAATAATATTACGGAATAAACAAAAAATTGTTGTTGGTGATTTATCAGGTTTACTACGAAGGATTAGCAAAATAGTTGGCTACAAAAAGGAATTTCCTTTTATTCCAGTTGAATTTGATATATAAAGTGCGTGAGGCTTATTATGTCTAATGGTTCTTCATCGCAAGGAATTAACACACGAACCTATAAATCAGGATCGATAGTTTATTTTGAAAATGATAAAAGCGAATGTATTTATATACTAAAATCAGGACGGATTATTCTTACCTCGCAAAAATTAGAAACGGGTGAAGAGGTAAAAGAGGAAGTGCGGCCTGGCGAATTTTTTGGAGTTAAATCTGCACTCGGCAGGTACCCCCGTGAAGAAACAGCTCAAGTTTTAAAAGATTCTGTTGTACTGGTTTTAACATTAGCTGATTTTGAAAGACTCATTTTAAAAAATGTAAATATTGTTTTAAAGATGCTCAGAATCTTCAGTAATCAGCTCCGAAGAATTGGAAGAGCTGTCAGGGAAGTGTTAGGCGAAACCAGCACAATCAATCCAGAAGAGGAATTATTTAAGATTGGTGAGTATTATTACCGGGCAGGTCGTTTTAACCAGGCACGATATGCTTATAACAAGTATCTGGATTATTATCCTAACGCTAAATATTCAGATTTAGCAACAAAGAGAATTAGAGAAATTGATTCGGGACAGGCTGAATCAAATATCGCACCGCAGCCAGTAATGCGAAAAGAAGTAGTGTCCCATACTGAAGAATTGAAAGATTTTACCCTCGATGATGATATTAATACAGTACCTAAAAAAGAATCAGTAGCACAGGAAATGGACGACTTTTTTGGAACAGAGGACGCGAACAATCCTGATTTTGACATATTCTCGGAAGATGAAAAAAGTGAAGATATATCATCGATGTTTTACAGTGCAATGAGTATGTATTCACAATCTGAATATGAAGGCGCTTTAAAGCTCTACAAACAGATTGTTAATCAAAAATCCTTAAAAAATGATGCAGAGAATATACTATTTCAAAAAGCTCACTTTGAAATAGGAAGAACATATTTCAAGATGGGTCAATATAATGACGCTATTGAAGCATTTTCCTTATTGATGAAGAAATTCCCACAATCAGCTTTGAATGTTAATGCATTATATCATTTAGCTATGATTTATGAGGTAAAAAAACAGTTTGATAAATCAAAAGCCTATTATCAAAAGGTTATATCTCTGGCAGCTAAAGAAGAAATCGGGAAACAGGCACAACGACGTTTAAAAAATATTGAATCGCATTAAAGGTATGCTATGTTACTTGATGATAAGTTATTTGATAAATTTGGTGTCGAGTACGAACCTAACGATATAATTTTTTGCGAATTTGAACCGGGCAATGATTTTTATTTCATCCAATCAGGAAGGGTTGAAATTGTCAAAATTATTAATAACAGAGAAAAGACTCTTGATATTCTGGGCGCTGGTGATGTATTTGGTGAAATGGCCATTTTAGAGGAAGAGCCTCGCTCTGCATCTGCTATCGCCATAGAACATGTAAAATTACTAAGATTCAGAAGGGAAAATTTTGATGCCCTGCTACAGGGGAATCCCCAATTAGCATATAAGTTGCTGGTTATCTTTTCTAAACGCATTTATGATGCAAAACGCCGGCTCATGATACTGCTTCTGGATGATCCTCAACTCAAGATTATGGATGTTATGAATATGCTGGCAGAGCAGGATCCTCATCTTGATGTGCAGGAACCAGTAACATTACGCGTTACTATGCAGGAGATTGCAAACTGGGCAGGTATGCAGATAAATGATGTTCAAAAGCTATTAGCACATTTAAATAAACTGGGAAAAATTGAGCTGTTTAACGATCGTGTTATAGTTCGCAATATCAGAGACTTCCAGCGGATGGTAAATTCTAGACGTAAAAGCATGTATGCGTAGGCTCCCGTAGCTCAGGTGGATAGAGCAGTAGTTTCCTAAACTATGTGCCAGAGGTTCGAGTCCTCTCGGGAGCAGAGATGAAAATAACATATACATTAGCGGGCTTATCCCGCTTCTTTTTTTAGGGGTATTCACTATGGAATCACGGTTACAACAACTTCTTGACAGATATCATGAAATTGAACAGGCAATGGCAGACCCAAAAACCGTAAATGACCAGAACCTGTTTAAATCTTTAACAAAAGAGCATTCAAAATTATTTCCAATAGTACAGAAATATAATGAATATACAAAAATTAAAAAAGAAACTGAAGAAGTTACCAATGCGTTGAAAGAAGAAAATGAACCGGATATGGTTGCCCTTTTAGAAGATGAGAAGATACAATTAGAATCAAAAATGAATGAAATAGAAGAACAAATAACACAGTTACTCCTTCCACAGGATCCACATGAAGGGAAAGATATTATCATTGAGATACGTGCTGGCACGGGAGGTGATGAAGCTTCTCTATTTGTGGCTGATTTATACAGGATGTATATCCGGTATGCAGATCTTAAAGGCTGGAAGGTAGAGTTTATTGATGCCAATCAAACTGAACTTGGTGGTTTTAAAGAAATAATATTTTCAATTAGTGGTGATGATGCATATAGCTGTTTAAAATTTGAGTCAGGTGTTCACCGAGTTCAAAGAATACCTGTTACCGAATCAGGAGGAAGAATCCACACATCTGCAGTAACCGTCGCAGTACTTCCCGAAGCAGAAGAAAATGATATCCAGATAAATCCTGATGATATCCGCATTGATGTCTATCGTTCATCAGGGCATGGGGGGCAATCGGTTAATACTACCGACTCTGCTGTACGTATAACGCATATTCCAACTGGCATTGTAGTTACCTGTCAGGATGAAAAATCTCAACATAAAAACAGGGCAAAAGCTCTAAGAGTACTGCGTGCGCGATTGTTTGAAAAATTTGAACGTGAACGCATGGAAAAAGAAACAGCTTTACGCCGTTCGCAGGTTGGAAGTGGCGACAGAAGTGAGCGTATACGAACTTACAATTTTCCCCAATCAAGGGTTACCGATCATCGTATAAACTTAACTATTTATGATTTAGAATCAGTACTTGATGGTGAACTGGATAAAATCATCA
>JAKPOE010000305.1 GCA_029548025.1 Spirochaetota bacterium | reverse complement strand
ATTGTATGGAGGAGTTCAATCTTTGATTAATTATACATATGCTAAAATCTACATCTCTTCCTTTTTATGAGACGAAACATTATAAATTATTTATATAACCCATAATATCATACAAATAATCAGCAACAAACATCTAACAATGCATATCTTGCATTGTACAGGAAATAATGGGGTCAGAGCATATGTTCTATACATATCACGTTGAAAATTGGATTACACATGAAAAAATGAGAAAGAAATTGGGGACAGAGCCTTAATTCTCTGCGTTCGCAGCAAAAACAGCGATATCTGCAAAAAATATGGGTTCAGAGCATACTATTATGATGAAAATTTTGCTAAGGCTCAAAACGTTCTCCACGCCGGGTATAGGGATGATCACTACTTGTAATACTTCCCAAATTGCAATTTTCGCAATAGTGGAGCAACGATAGCTCCTAAATAGCGAAGCGCTATGTAGTTGAATTTTAAATCTATAAGCTCAATAAGGTTGCCGTCTAAATCCTTCATGAAAACCCACTCATTGGAACCTGTTTTTTGTGGCTCACATAAAAATGTTGCACCCTTTTCTTTTAGCCGTTTATACCATTTTTTTACATTGCCCACATCAAGTGTAATATGAGTAAAGCCAATCTTATTCCAGCAAACTTTATCGGCAGGTATAGCTGGGCTAAACTCAAATATCTCAAGTACTCCCCCGCCTGGAACACGTAAAAATCCTAAACGCAATTTTGTATTTTTTAAACCATAAAGGCTATACAGGGCTTCAACCTGCTTTACATCCATTGTTTCTTCAGCAACCAATGGAAATTTAAACATCTCCCAGTACCATTTTACAGCTTTTTCAAAATTGCTTACGGTTATTCCGACATGGCTTAATGATTTTATCTTCATGATTATTCCTCCTGATGTTGTAAATATATTTTTTTAATCTTTATTTTAGGATATATACCACGTGTCACAAATATCATTATGAATTTATTTCAGGATCTCTGGTAATATAAGGTAAATAGATTCCGGATAAAGCCCGGAATGACAGCTTTAAGCAAGACATCCTGAGCAAGCACGAAGGATATCAGGTAACGTCATGACGCTAAAGCCATTGCAAAAATCATAACTACAGCGTATACCCTCTCTCCCCGTGTTCAAAAATAGTATGGAATTCATATAAATAAACTTCAACAAAAACCTACTATTAACAGCGGCACATTACCCCTGATTGCAACACTTACGATGCTAATTGACCAACTATATTCATGAATGAACCAATTTCTTTACCATATTCAGGTGAACCCTCAATGACCAGTACACGGTTTAATGAAGCTTCCATCATATCCGTTGTTTGCAGTAAGATTCCCAATGCACCATCAATACTATCAAACTTAAATTCAACAAATGGTTTTGAGCGTGTGTATCTACCACGTCCTGATTTTGAATTTCCGGCCTTCATGCGCAAATACGAAGCTATATCAGTACCCGTCACCGACCATGCAAAAGTTCTATCCGGGCTTTTTTGACAAAATTTTGCTATATCCGGGTATCCAGCTTTATTAAGCTGGCTGATACCCAACGGTAACAGATATAACAATAACCTTACCATAAGCTCTCTATCTTCCGGTTTCTTTGGAGGGGTTTTTCTTCCAATAATCTTTAGCGCTAACAGTAAATTTACTGACTTTATCAAAAGTTTTAATTTAGTTAATCCCTTAATAGATGGCACTGCTGGCTTACCTGCAAAGAAGTCATTCATTGCTTTTACGCTTTTAAAGGTAAAAACAATGTCAGGATGTTCATGTATACCATATTTTACATCCAGTACACCATCACTAAATTGCAAAAAAGCACCAATATTACCTGCTTCATCTTTAGCTATAAATTGAACAACACCATTAAGCCCTTTATACTTTGCAGCCATTTTTGGCCGGTATTCCAGAATCACTTTGGTAAGTGGTAATGCAGCTTTTAAAAATATCGTTGAAGCAAACAATTCATTCTGGGTTGCCATAATCACACCTCATCTTCCCAGTCTTCAGTTTGTTCAAAATCCTTACCCATTATCTGACGTACTTTTTCAATAATCTTATTCTGATCAAACCCGTAGTAGTTCTGCAAATCTTCGGGCAGTCCTATTATTGCATACTGATCAGGTATACCCACTGTTTCAAAGGCACATCCCTTTCCGCTTTTCACTATTACCTCAGCTACTGCACTTCCCAGTCCACCTATTATATTATGGTCTTCAAAGGTAACTATACGCCGTGTTTCCATAACAGCTTTTAAAATAGCCTCTTCATCAATTGGCTTTATGGTATGCATATTGATAACGCGTACACTTAATTTATCCTCTTTTTCCAGTATATTGGCAGCATGATACGCATTATACGCTGCAGCACCACACGCAATAATAGTAATATCAGTACCATCTTTAAGCTGTACTGCTTTGCCAATCTGGAAGCCATAATCAGTTTTTTCATATAAAAATGGATCAAATCCTCTATTGATACGTATATACACAGGGCCCTTATGCTCATACGCCGCCATTACAGCATTAGCAGTTTCAATGCCATCTGCAGGAGCTATCACCACCATGTTGGCAAAAGAACGCATTACCGCCAGATCCTCTGTGCAATGGTGGGTAGTACCAGCCTGACCAAATGAGGTTCCCGCGTGAGTAGCAATTATCTTGACATTAAGTTTTTGATAGCATATATCAGTTCGCACCTGCTCTGCTGCCCGCAATGAAGCAAAAACCGCAAACGTTGAAACAAATGGCGTAAGCCCTGCTTTTGCAAGCCCTGCAGCCATGCCAAACATATTTTGTTCGGCAATACCAGCATTAAAAAATCTGTCAGGGAAGGTTGCAGCAAACTGTCCCATCTTGGTGGATTTAGCCAGGTCTGCAGAAAGCCCTACAATCTCCTTATGTTTTTCAGCTAAATCGCATAAAACCTTACCATAAATTTCTGCCGTTGACATATTGGCAGTGTCAACAATAGTATATGTTAATCCATCAGCAGCCATAATAATCCTCCTTACATTATAGTTCGCAGTAGTGTTTGTCTATACATGCTTTGGCAAGCTCAACCTTTTCACTGTCCAACCCGCCATAATGCCACTCGTATTTATCTTCCATAAAATCAACACACTTGCCCTTAAT
>JAKPOE010000283.1 GCA_029548025.1 Spirochaetota bacterium | reverse complement strand
AATGCAGTTTGCCAATCATATCAGACATCGCTTTTACAACTCAAGAACAATGCACCCGAATTAATTGCATGTGCCAGTCTTCGCTATCCTGATATAGCGTATGATATCGCAACATACTATACACTGCTTAAATTTGAGTTTACAAGCCAGCTCAAAGAAGCTTTAATGTTTTATTTTTCCAGTGCTCATGAATTGGGCTTGCTGCCATATATTCCTTCCTTACAATTTTATGGGCGATAGTTACTGTGCATGAATACCATTGACTCAATAATCAATGCAGTATATAACAACAAGCGCCTTAAGCCCCATGAAGCCGTTTTACTTTTTCAATGTGATATTGCTACTTTAGGAGTTTTAGCTGATTATCGCAGAGAACAAATAGTTCCCGGCAATGAGGTTGGCTTTGTTATAGACCGCATTATAAATTATTCTAATCGCTGTCAGGCTATGTGTAAATTTTGTGCATTTCATGCACGAGCGGGGAAGGTACAGCCCTATGATCTGACGGTTGATGATATTTTGAAAAAAATTGATGAGCTGGTACATATTGGGGGCACTCAGGTTATGCTGCAGGGAGGATTGCATCCTGACTATACATTACAGGATTATGTTACCATGATAAAAACTATCAAACAGCATTATCCTGAAATTTATCTTCATTCATTTTCACCATCAGAGGTAGTCCATATTGCAAGGCGCAGCGGCAGTGCAATTGATGCTATTATAGATACTTTACAACAGGCAGGGTTGGATTCAATCCCTGGCGCTTCAGATCTTCTGGTTGACGATATCCGTAAAAAGGTAAGCCCGCGCAAAGCTACAGTAGCACAGTGGTGCGAGGTAGTCCGTTCAATAAAAAAGCACGGTATGCACACAACAGCTACCATGACCTATGGAATGGGTGAAACAAAGCTTCAACGGGTAGAGCATTTTAATGTTATACGGAAAATGCAGGATGAAACGGGTTGCATTATGGCATTTATCCCATGGTCATTTGCACCAAAGGGAACAAATATGGACACGATAATCCCTGCAACGGGGATTGATTATCTAAAAACTGTTGCTATTTCACGAATATTTCTGGACAATGTACCCTATTTACATGCGGGATGGCTAACTGAGGGGTTGGCTTTAGCACAGATAGCGCTGGCAATGGGTGCAAACGATATGGGTGGCATATTGATGGAAGAGAAGGTTGTAAAAGCTACCGGTATAACAACCACAACAAATATACCACAGTTGTGCGATATTATCATCAATGCCGGTAAAATCCCGGTTCACAGGGATTCCATGTATACTGTGCTGCGGAGAATGGTATGAGATACATCATTGATAACAAAAATCCCAACGCTCGTAAGCAACAAATCAGGACCATGTTTGATTCAATTGTCGAAGGTTACGATAGGGCAAACAGGATTTTATCATTAGGGATTGATAAAATCTGGCGTAAAAAAATGATTCATCAAATTGATTGCAAGTCAAACGATGTTGTTCTGGATGTTTGCTGTGGAACAGGTGACCTGTCAAAACTTATCCGCAGTACAGGGGCAAGGGTCATATCATTAGACTTTTCATCTGCCATGATTAAAAAAGGTATAAAGAATGGGAATATAGATGACATGGCAGCAGTAGCTGATGCTTCAAGGCTTCCGTTTAAAGAAGCAACATTTACCAGGGTATGTGTATCCTTTGGTATACGCAATATTCCGGATATTGATATATTTCTGGGTGAAGTATTCAGGGTGTTACAACCCGGAGGGATGTTTGTTGCATTAGAGTTTACCCGTCCACGCAATACTGTTGTGCGATTACTCTATTTTTTATATCTCTATACATTCCTGCCTATTATTGGTGGAATTATCGCAGGGAACATAAAAGCATATCGCTATCTATCAAAGACCATCCATACATTCATTGATCCGCCATCATTACTGGCAATTCAGGAAAAACATGGTTTTATTGAAATAAAGTGTAATTCCATGACACTGAGTATTGTTACCGCATATTCAAGTATAAAACCAAAGTCGCTATCATCGCCTTTAAGTTTACAGCATTTAAACCGCTTACAGCACAATAGGGTGATAATACATTAGATACTAATGATTTTTAATCAGTATTTTTTCTCAGTAACCATTCAATAGGTAGATGTAGTTTAGAGATTAGCATCAAAATGTTTTGAATATCATACCAATTTCAAGTTGATAGGTATAAAGGTAATCACGCCAGCTTGTGTCTTCAATGACATTGGTAAAGTAAAATTGGCTATGTGGTGCTATATAAAAATAGGTAAAACGATTAAATGCAAATACCAATCGCAACATTAATCCTGCTCCAAACTGATTATAATTGATAAATCTAATCCCATCGGTATTTTGATTTTTACTGCTCATGGTATTGTGGAAAATGTGCATGTAACTTAATCCATATAAGATATCAAAACGGATTTTACTGCCAAATGATGTTATTAAATATAACGGCATTATTATAGAATGATTCTTTGATTTTAATTTTTCATCAGTACTATCCTCAAATACCAATTCACTTTCAAGGTATGAATAGTTTATACCAGCATGGATGCCAAAGCTATTCGTAAACATGTTTTCAAAAAATAACCCACCACCAGCCATAATACCTTGATTCCATGTAATATCCTTCCCATCATCCTTGCCACTTTTATGCCATACATCATCAGCTCCACCAGCTAAAGAAAATCCAAAGGAATAATTTGAATAATTATTCTGTGCTATAGCTAAAGTAGATGATATAAAAACAACTATAACACAAGTAACTATCAACAAAAATTTTTGAAAAATCATGTTTTATCAGCCTATGGTGAGTTTTATATTATTTTGGCATAATACAAGTACCATTAAACTTTGCGCCATTTTCAACATACAAATCAGGCGTTACGATGTCACCTGACATATTGCTGTGTTCAAAAATTTCAATAAGTTTAGAAGCTTTGATTTTACCCTGACATTTACCACTTATTGAAACAGTAGCAGCGGTAATTTCTGCACTTACCCTGGCATCATCTCCTATAATGAGCGTGCCGTCAGTTTGAACTTTTCCTTCTAATGAACCTTTAATCTTTAATGATGATTTAAACTTCAATGTACCCCGGAATGAAATATCGCTTGCAATTACTGTAGCTATCTTGTTTTCATCCTCTATAATTTCTTTTTGTTCTACCATATTGTATCCTCCGAAAATAGAATTATCCTCTCAATGTTATTCCAGGCGTTACCCGGAATCTGCTTTCGCCGCCTTCGTCATTCCGGACTTGTTCCGGAATTCAAATGACTGTCGCCAAATATATGTATCCCAATTTCTCAGGCACAATGCTATACATTGTAAACTCATTAAAATTAAAATATTTTATCATTACTGCTGTAATGTCAATTCAATTTATCAGAAATAGCATATTTTTAAAAAAAAAGAAAAAAAATCCTTGCATAAATCCATCATAGATTATTATAGAAAGAAAGTGTAATATATGCTATAATGTATTGTATAGTAAATCTGCTCTATAGAGAATAACAATTTTATCAAAAACTATTGAAGCGATAATAATGAAGGAGAAATATTGTATGGAGGAAATTTTACAAAAAGCAAATGAATTAGGGCTAATGATTAAGGGCAGTGATATTTTTAAGCGGTATGAAGAATTGGTAAAAAAAATTGAAGCTGATAGTAATGCACGCACATTGTTAGATGAATATATAAAAATGAGTGAAGAGATATATAAGAAAGAATCATCAGGTGGTGTAGTTGAAGTTGAGGAAAAACAAAAGTTGCAGGACTTAAGCCAGAAGGTATCAGAAAATCAGCTTATTAAAGAGTTTATTGCAACTCAGAGCTATTATGTTAACATGATGATGCAGATTCAGAATACCATTAGCAATCCAAAAGGTGATCCAATAGGGCCATCTAAAATAATAAAACCGGGTGCTGGAACTACCGGGAAGATAGTTACTGGTAACTTTTAACAGCAGAGACAACCATATCTGTCGTCTCTGCGTGGTTGTTATTATACCAGTTTCTCTATAGCTTCTTGTATCCGTTTTAATCCTTCGATGATACTTTTATCAGATGTTGCAAACGATAACCTTACATTATTATCTGAACCAAATGCAACGCCAGGTACAACTGCAACTCTGGCTTCTTCAAGTAAATAAGAAGATAATTTTGACGATAACGAATCACCTTTATAGTTATCTATAATGTGTTTAAAGCCATTACATTGATATATCTTCTTTACATTGGGGAATACATAAAATGCTCCATCCGGATTATGGCATTCCACACCGTTAATGTCATTAAGACCCTTGACAATCATCTCTTTTCTTCTGGTAAATGCTTGTAACATTTCATTAATAAATGATTGGTCGCCCATAATAGCTTCTACTGCTGCCCATTGTGCAATGGATGTTGGATTGGAAACGGATTGGCTTTGTACCATTTCAACCTGTTTAATGATGGTTTCATCTCCTGCCATGTAACCAATCCGCCAGCCTGTCATGGAATAGGTTTTTGAAACGCCATTGAGCACCATAGTTTTGGATTTTAATTCAGGTATTGCATTGAGAATATTATAAAACTTGTTACCATTGTATACAATGCTTTCATAGATATCATCAGTTATGATACATATATCATAATTTTTAAGCAATTCACCTAATGCTTTCAATTCATCTAATGTATACATGGAGCCAGTAGGATTTGAAGGAGAATTGATAACAACCGCCTTTGTTTTTTTGTTGATATGTTTTTTTAACATTTCGGGGGTAATTTTAAAATTTGTTAGTTCATCGGTATGTATAACAACGGGAGTTCCATCAGCTAACAATACAATGTCGGGATATGAAACCCAGTAGGGTGCGGGTATAATCACCTCATCACCACTATTGAGCAACACCTGCATGAGGTTATAAAATGAATGCTTTCCGCCGCAATTAACAGTTACCTCAGATAATTTATATTCTAAGTTATTATCCCGTTTAAATTTTTGAACTATGGCTTTTTTTAATTCAGGAATACCTCCGGAAGGTGTGTATTTGGTTTTTCCATCCACTAATGCTTTTATTGCTGCATCTTTAATTGACTGGGGAGTATCAAAATCAGGTTCGCCGGAACCAAATCCAATAACATCAACTCCCTGTGCTTTTAAAGAATTAGCAAGCGCAGTTACCGCTAAAGTAGCTGAAGGTTTAATCTTTTTTAATCTATGAGCTAACTCCATAACTTCTCCTTTCATGGTATATAGAATATCACAATATTTGATAAAAAAAGGGAGTAGAAAAAACGTAGTATGTGGGAGATCTGATTTATATCAAAAAGAACAACAAAGCTATAATCTTATTTTGTCAAGAAATTTATGCATTAAAAACAATATAAATATTTAAAAATTACCAATTTAAGTAAATTCAAAAAAACTTATAATAAATAGTCATTGACATATATAGTATATTTGTTTACACTTTGACCTGAGATAGCACGGTGATTATGTTCATAAAATATAGTTGCATATTGTTTATATGACATCTATAGTAATAGTGCTGTGATTGCAAAACTATTTAGAGGTAATTGGGTGCAATTATCAATACGAGGGGGTAAATGATATGAAAAGGATAACAATGATAATCATAATTACAGTACTGTCAACTGTGTTATTAGCAAAAAATGCATTCTTTAAAGGTCGTGTAATATTTACCAATAAAGATTATATTGAAGTTAAGTATGGCAAAACTGAAAAACAGTTTTATGTCAATGATAAAAGTGTATTCAAAAAAGGTGGAACAAATGTAACGTTTGCGGATATCAAACCATGTCAGATAGTAAAAGTAGTTTATGCTGTCGCTGATAAAACAATGTATATAACCTCATGTGAAATAATCAAAGAAAGCGATTGCGAATGATTGTATAATCTCATAGGCTATTTTTTTTGGCGATAGTGACTTCATAACAATCTATTTTGCATTGATAAGTGCCTGCCAGTAATCAATTTTACAGTATATGCCGCAGGGATATAATTATCGCTCAAAATATTTGAATTGCATGACATGTCAGAATGTTGATATGCACAAAAAAGGTTATCGTTTTGTCAATGTGCAAGCGGAATGCAGATGATGTATGCTCACTGTTGCCATGATATGCTGATATTGTTTCACAGGAGCTATCGCCCCCATGTAATAAAAATAGAGGATAAGCATGGTGTTTGTAGTATTGCCACAACAATCCAATGACAAGACATGAAATAATTACAGGTGCATGCTATTCGCAAGAACATGATACCATTTGACATTATCCAAAATAATGTAAAATTTTTATAGTTTAAAAATAAATTTGCAACCAAAATACCCATACTGCTGTCTTTACTATACACTTTGGTTCTACTACTTATAAAGAATGGTATAACAGTAAACCAGTAAATTATTACAAATAATGTTATATATAAATATAATTAAGGAGAGATCGGTGAAGAGCTTAAAAGAAAATCTTGTTGGTGCTTTAACAGTTATGTTGATTGTAATAAACACATTATTCTGGGCTTGCTTTTTATTTTCAGTTGCTGTGCTAAAAATCATCCCGTTGAGATTTACAAAAAAGTATATTAATACAATATTGGATACCATAGCCCGTTTATGGATTTATTGTAACAACGCTGGTTTAAAAATTACAAGAAAAATAGTATGGGATGTTGAAGGTGATAATAATCTCACAACAAATAGCTGGTATTTAGTAATAGCTAATCATCAGTCATGGAGCGATATTGTTGTGTTACAAAAAATATTAACCGGTAAAATTCCATTTTTAAAATTCTTTTTAAAAAAAGAGCTTATCGGAGTTCCAGTTTTAGGACTTGCATGGTGGGCTTTAGATTTTCCGTTTATGAGACGTTATTCGCAATCATTTTTATTAAAATATCCCAATCTGAAAGGCAAAGATATTGAGATAACAAAAAAAGCCTGCCAAAAGTTTAAGGATATACCTGTATCGGTTATGAATTTTGTTGAGGGAACACGTTTTACAAAAGAGAAACATACAAAGCAGGGATCACCATATAGTAACCTTTTAAAACCTAAATCAGGAGGCATTGGTTTTGTTTTTTCAACAATGGGTGATTACATTACATCAATTCTTGATGTTACTATCGTATATCCTGAAGGTAACAAATCATTCTGGGATTTTTTATGTGGTAGGATTACTATGATAAAAGTTCAGATAGATGAAATTCCAGTGACAGAGGCATTGAGAGGTGATTATATAGATGATCCGGTTTTTAAGAGAAAATTTCAGCAATGGCTCAATAATGTATGGTATGAAAAGGACATGAGAATTAATATTATGAAAGGTAAATCATTTGTGCCACACAATATGCATACCGAGGAAGATGAAGCGATCATTATAAATTAACCATACAGATTAAATATAGCTAATATTATCTGTGTTTTTGTTTTGCTTCTTTTCGCATAACTTTTATTTCGTCATGTTTCATGTCATTTCGCATTTCTTTTGCATTACCCTTATCTTCTTTATCTTGACTGTTTAATGCTGAAGATTGGGTGTTTGATTTCTCAGTATTATCAATTTGTGATTGATACGTTGTAGTTTCATTATTATTTACATCAGATGTTAATATTGATGATGAACCTAAATCTTCATCTGTTATGGCAACGTTATTAAACCGGGCATCAATATCATTGATCCATTGTAATGAGTATTTTTCAATATCAAATGAACTAATCTGAGTTTGCGATATGGTGTATAATTTACCAACTTCGGTTTCAATTGTTACTTTTGTTGCAGTATTGGTTAATAGTACTTTACCTTCAACAATATAAATATGTGTCCCTTCAGGCGAAACATTAATATAAAATTCAGTACCCAATGGCTGAATATTGGCATCAGGAGTTTTCACTTCATAATGCATTGATGTATGGTGATGATTAGTTTTTATGTTTATAGCACCTTTTTCAAGTGAATAATGAAATTTTTTAGTACCAGCATTTTTACTATAATGCGATCTCATTATGACCATGTCAACTCCACCAGCTAACTGAAAAACAATATCATTGTTAGCAACAAGCATAGCCCATTTAGTTTCAGGTATGGTAATTCTACGTCCTTCTTTGATTGTATCAGATTTTATATAATGCCCTGATTTATCTGCCATATATAATACATGTGGTATAGTAATGGGATTTGATCGATAACTTAACAATACAAGTGCTATCCCTGCAGCTATAATAATGGTTGCCAGTGCAAATACTCTTCTATGCAAGGCAATGAACGCTTTGAATGTATCAAAAAAGGTAGATTTTGTTAATAATGACTGGTGATAATAGTCCAGAATATTTGATAATATTTTAGGTGAAGGGGAATATTGCCTTTGAGTTTTTGTAATCATACCTAATGCTTTGAGGTTGTTAGCACATAGCTGACATTGCATAACATGAAGCTTTATTGCATCGTCATCGTTATGCTTCAATTCACCTTTTATGTATGACAGCAATGTACTATAATTGATATGCTTCATGGCATTAATAACCCCTTAATTATAATACAATTAAAATAAGCAAAATGGTCATATGATTCATAAAATATCATAAAATCCTTTATTTTTAAGATGTACCATGATATGCGATAATGCTTGTTGTAACTTTCTGCGAACTGTACGTTCAGAGATATTGAGTATTTTTGCAATTTCTTCGTTTGTGTAATTATTGTCACGTTTTAAGATAAATATTGATCGAGTTTTTACATCTAAATTTTGTATTGCTACTAATATTTCGTTATTCATTTCTTCATTGGCGATAGTTTCTGCAATTGTGTCTACTGATGAATAATTGTTATCATCGTCTAAATAAAAAATTTTGTCGTTTTTCTTTAGATAGTTGATGGCTAAATTATGAGCAGTTTTATATAAAAATGATTTTACTGTTTCGCTGTTGATAACGTTTTTCTTTGAATATTCAATTAAATTGATAAAGCAATCCTGTAAAA
>JAKPOE010000250.1 GCA_029548025.1 Spirochaetota bacterium | reverse complement strand
TTTTGCTTTATCAAGTTTTGTCCAGCTTTCAACCACATGGTTTGTCATGGCATTGTGTTTATCCGCAGCAGGTTTTTTTGGTTTTTCTTTAATATGCTTACTATGTTTTAGTTTACTTTCCAGCTCATCCTTTTCTTTTTGCGTTAGCTTCATTTCATTTTGAAAAAATTCTGTTAGATAGTTCATGGTGATTGAGCTTTCATGCAAAAACTGCAGCAACTGGTATATCCTTTTTTTGTTTATAAGTGTTTCCTTTAAATGTTCAGGGATACTGTCAGGGCCATATAATGCCGCTGAAATTGCTGCAATAAGTGGCAAAAGAACCGAGACCCTGCCACCGTGGTGTATATGGGAAAATACTGCATTATATGGTGTGGAATATGAGCAGTAAAGAGCAAATGGCAAAATTGCAAAAGGATGATTGACGGTTAAGCGGGTAAAACTGTTGTTGCTCCACTTATTGGCATAGTTAAGAATATGCCGTGTGAAGGTTACTTCATCGCTTGTAAGCGGTAGCGTTGTCATCAGTGCATGCAGGTCGCTTGCAGCTTGCGTTATCACCTGCGGGTTTGCTCCATGTTCAAAGATTGATGCAGAGTGTTGTTGTATAAGCAGTGCCATTTGTGACGATATATCGTTTAAAATCTCAGGATGGAATGTACTGAGCTGTCGCCCTATAATTTCTTTCAATAACAGATAAAAGAAGGTGCAGGCTGCGCAGGTTGCCGCATTTTTATTGTGAGCAAGGATAAAGTGCAACAAATTTTGTGGCGTTGGTTCGCGTTTGCAAAATAGCAATGAAGGTATCAATACCAGCAATTCTGCAGTGGGTGCATCATAGGCATTGCCAAGGTTGTGCAATATCTGGGGAGTATGCCTGAAATATGCAGAACTATCGCCCAGTGAATGTAAAAAATTAATGACCAGTTGATGATTATAGGTATAGTTTTGCGAGTTTATAGCGCAAAGCAAAATACAGTATTGCGATAACGATGTATAAAGTCCCGGCTTTTTCCACAGATAAAGTTTATGCTTCAACGCCGGTTCCGGGTCAACATATTCGGTAACATCATCAAAGGTAGCCTTAATGTGCTGGGCGGAAAGGTTATCAAGGGGGCTTGCAAATGCATCGGCAATAATGATGCTTTGTAATATGGCAGTATTATACCAATCATCATTCATGAATGGTATGATAAAAATAACGAGAAAGCAGTCAAGCTTAATTTACTATACGCTATAGTAATATTATATCTATAATATACAGATAATATTATTAATATTGTATTAATAGCATTTATTGCTACTAATATACCATTAATATTATTGACAAATAACACATAATTTTTTAATGTGCTATTATTAGCATACTTGTAGCAATATTATCATAATTATTGTTTTTTTGGAAGGTATAGATGGATGGTTTTAAAGTGTTTAGTTTTATTGGCATCATTATATGCATGGGTATGACGATGGTATTTGCCCAGACGCAAACGGAAGCGGATAAAACAAATGATGAAAACAATGGAATGGTTATATTAGAAGAAATAGTAGTTGAGGGTGCGAAGTTGATTATCCCTACAAAACAGGCAGGGGAAACGGTCTATACCGGGACCGAGGTTACACGGAAAGGGATGGAGCTTAAAGGTGAGAAGGGTAAAGCAAATGTATATGAATCAATAAGTATAGTACCAGGGGTGGTCTTTGAAGGAATTGATCCCGGTAATATGGTTTCTGAGCAAAACAGCATCAGAATGCGTGGCGTTAGAGGATTTATGGGTGCGATGACCGTAGATGGTATACCTAACTATGGTGGTAATCCGATGGGGCCCAGGGCTTATGTGTATGATATGGAAAACTTTGATAGCATTGCTGTGTTTAAGGGCGCTGTCCCTGCTGATTTAGGTGTGGGTGTTGGTGATAGAGGCGGTGCGGTTGAGCTAAAGCCACGATGGGCGCAGGATACGTTTGGGATTGCGCTTGTTTCTTCTTATGGTAGTTTTGATCTCATGAAGATGTTTGTACGAGTTGATTCGGGAAAAGTTGGTCCGGCTGACAGTAGATTATCGGTTTCATATTCATGCACTAAAGAGGATAAATGGAAAGGCCCTGGGGATTTAGGGCCACGGCATAATGCAAACGTTACTTTTGTTCAACCTATGGGAAAGTACATGACTATTTCATTGTGGGGTAATTATAATACAATACATCATTATAAATATCGCTCATTATCCTATGAGCAGGCTAAGGATTTAGATGATTATTATAAATATGATTTTAATGGTGGGTTAACCGGTATCCCTGGCGAGGATATGTTTTATTACAAATTTAATGAAGAAGAACATACAAATTGCGACTTTTTTA
>JAKPOE010000244.1 GCA_029548025.1 Spirochaetota bacterium | reverse complement strand
TCATTAGCGCTGTATGTTCTTGATCACAGCTCTTCAATTGAAAAAAATTATAAGGATGCGCTGGAAGCCATACACAGCGGTTGCGTTGCATCCGCGGTTAGCAAACTACAGGAGGTTTAATGCAATGCAGTTTTCACTGGCACTCATGAAGCAAAAAAAGCTGGAAGAAAAACAGTTGATTATTGCACTGTGTAAAGAACACACCATGCGAAAACGCCCCATGTATGATTGGAGTTTTAACAGTAAAATTGCTATTATTGCAGAGGTAAAGAAAGCTTCGCCATCAAAGGGGATCATTAAAATAGTAGACCCTGCTGAACAGGCAGTGCGCTATCAGCAGGCAGGAGCAAAAGCTATCAGTGTTCTTACGGATAGCCATTATTTTGGCGGAAGCTTTGATGACCTGTGCCATGTTGCCAATGCGGTAACCCTGCCTGTACTTTGCAAAGAATTTATATGCTATACCGAGCAGATTGATGCAGCATATCTATGCGGTGCCGACAGTGTTCTTTTAATCAATGCGATGCTTACCGCTTCAGAATTAAAAACACTGTATGATTACACTATTGCAAAACACCTGACCCCCCTTATTGAAATCCATGCACTCAGCGAATTAGATACCGTGCTTACACTGAAACCACAGTACATCATGGTCAATATGCGTAATCTCAACACTCTGGAGATTGACTACAAAACCGGCACCGAAGCATTACAGGCAATTCTATCACCTATTATAAAAATATGTGCAAGCAGCATTGATACCTCCCATCTGCTGCGACATATAAAAGAAAAAACAGGTGCAACGATATTTCTTGTTGGAACAGCCCTGATGCAAGCTGAAAACCCGCAAAGTTTTTTACAGGAGCTATCCAATGTTTGTTAAATTTTGCGGATTTACAAAACCAGAGGATGTGGAAGCTGCCTGTTCACTGGGTATAAGTGCATGTGGATTTATTTTTTATCAGCAATCAAAACGTTTTTGCAATCCATCAGATGCAGTACAATGTATAGCAACCTGTAAAAAGCATGGCGTTATGAGTGTGGGCGTTTTTGTGGACAATGATCCTCTTTCAATACTGTCACTGGCTGGTGCCATTAAACTGGATACCATTCAGATATATACCATAGACTTATACTATGAGCTATCGCCACACTATAGCATTATTTTTGCTTTGCGTATTGGCAAAAATTTTTCTTTTAATACTATCCCGATAATTCATACAAAGGATAGGTATCTATTTGATACGTATGACCTTGCATCATTCGGAGGAACCGGGAAACCATTTGACTGGAATAGCATTGCCGGATTTAATCAGATGGGAAGAACCATTATCGCAGGAGGGCTAAACAGCAGCACCATCCCGATGCTGTGCTCGGTGGTGCAACCGTTTGGCATTGACATCTCCACGGGCATAGAAGACAAACCTGGTATTAAAAATATTAATAAGATGCATGCAATTATACAAACAATCAAGGAGTTAGGCTATGACATATCCCGATAATAATGGTTATTTTGGAACATTTGGCGGAATGTTTGTGCCCGAAACTTTAGTCAACGCACTTACAGAGCTTGAAGAAGCATACAACTATTTTTTGCATAATGATACAATGCAGAACCAATTAAACGAGTTGCTTCATCACTATGCAGGCAGGCCAACACCGTTGTACTTTGCTCAAAGGCTTTCAAAACAAACTGGCATACAATTGTATTTTAAGCGTGAGGATTTACTCCATACCGGAGCTCACAAATTAAACAATACACTGGGTCAGGGATTGCTTACACAATTTATGGGGAAAAAACGCATTATTGCCGAAACAGGTGCCGGTCAGCATGGTGTTGCAACTGCAACGGTTGCAGCGCTTTTAGGGCTTGAATGCACCATCTATATGGGACAGATTGACATAGAGCGTCAGATGCCCAATGTCAAGCGCATGAAGCTTTTAGGTGCCGAGGTTATCCCCGTAACATCAGGAAGCCAGACGCTGAAAGACGCCATCAATGAAGCACTGCGCGATTGGGTACGTAATGTGAAAACCACCCACTATCTGTTAGGCTCGGTTACCGGTCCACACCCCTTCCCAGCAATTGTCAGGGACTTTCAAAAAGTTATAGGCTCTGAAACCAAACAGCAATTCCAGACGCTCTACGGAACCTTACCTGATTATTGTGTTGCCTGCGTTGGCGGCGGCAGTAACGCTGCTGGCTTTTTTTATAATTTTATTGGGTCGACAGTTAAGTGTATAGGTGTTGAAGCTGCAGGGAAAGGACTATTCCCCGGCGGGCATTGTGCATCACTGACCCTGGGCACCCCCGGAATCCTCCATGGTAGTTTAAGCTATCTACTGCAAACCAGCGATGGACAAATAATGGACGTTTATTCCATATCTGCCGGGCTTGATTACCCCGGAGTTGGCCCCGAACACAGCTTCTGGAAAGAAAGCAATGCAGTCCACTATGTTACCTGTACCGACGAACAGGCGCTTAAGGCATGCATCACATTAACACAAACAGAAGGCATTATCCCGGCATTGGAAAGCAGCCATGCATTGGGCTATGTTTTGTGTAATAGTCAAAAATTCAATGGCTCAAATGTCATAATAAACCTTTCAGGACGTGGCGACAAAGATCTTGATACCATATTAAAGGAAGTGAAGCTATGAAATACAACGGTTTTTATCTGGTTGGCAACTACCCCGATGAGGAAACATTTTTACAGGCTGCAACCATAGGGCTGCACTACTTTGATTTTATGGAAGTAGGACTGCCATTTAGCGACCCTATTGCCGACGGACCCGTACTGGCATCAGCCTCCCACAAAGCATTGCAGAATGGCGCTACTACCGATAATGTTTTAAAAAATATTACAAAGATCAAGGATTACATCATCAACAATAATTGTAATAAAAAAATATACATTATGACCTATGCAAATAAGGTATACCATACTACTATTGACCGTACTATTGCTCTGTTTGCAGATAGTGGCGTTGATGGAATAATTTTAGCTGACGTCCCCTATAAAGAATCTGCACGCTTTAAACAATATACTGATAGCTATCATTTAGATTACATCCATTTT
>JAKPOE010000239.1 GCA_029548025.1 Spirochaetota bacterium | reverse complement strand
ATGGTCCACCTGCCACCTGATAACCGGCTCTTCAGTGATTACCTGCACCAGGGTAAAACGTTTCAGAGCATTTACCATGACCTGTATGGTGTTTTCATCAATTGGCGCAATCTTTAAAATTTTTATGCTAACACCAACCTTATACAGATCTGAAGAGGTAACCATCCCTTCACGCTGGTTTTGTATTAAAACCACACCGCCTATTTTGTTGTCGGATTCGGCTATTGCTCTGGCGGTATTAAGCATAGTATCACCTGTTAGTACCAGCGGCACCATCATGCCCGGGAATATTGGCCTGTGCGATATTGGTATAATCGGTATAATCTCAGGTAAAATCTCAGATGGTAGTATAAGATGTTTTGATTCAATAATATTCTGCGAATCATCTGGCATGAGCTATCACCTCTTGTGAATTGTTTTTATAGTAATGTAGCATGGCAGATTTTTAAATCAAGATAATTTTTTTGTATGATTCAGAATGTGCACTGTAAAAATACACGCTTTCATAGTAATAGTATTAAATCATTTAATCATGATTTTAACGCTTTTAACCTGTATGAATAGGCATCTGATTACTTCGGTTTTCTATGAATTTTTTTATTGACAGGTATAAAAGGGCTGCTGTGAGTATACAGTGATTAAGATTTTTTTATGCATTACATAGATTTTTAGTTTTATACTTTTTATATGTTCGATAGTTGATTGAAAAATGATAACCACCAATAAAGTTGAACATGAGCTTAAATATATTATCAGCAATTCTCGTGCTGTTGATATGATAGGATGGCTGTCACGGTATTGTGAGCCTGATCCTGAATATCCGCGGGGAATGATCTCAAGTATTTATTACGATACTTTGCAGTGGAAATATCTTGACCAAAAATTGAACAGCTTTTATCTTAAAACCAAGGTTCGATTACGATGGTATTCTGATCTTCATTACAGTAGCCACGATGATGCAGTATTTGTTGAACTGAAGTATAAGATAGGTTCACGGCGTGGCAAGATACGCGTTAAATCCACTTACAGTGGAACTGAGATAGCAGGGATGCCTCTTGAGGATGTACGTTTGTTGATGATACCCCATATACTAAACAATAAAGGGGTGATTATCAAAGATAAACTGCTCCCTGCATTTCAGATTACCTATAAAAGGTTCAGATATATCGATCCTTATTCTATGTCACGGATATGTTTTGATTTTGA
>JAKPOE010000237.1 GCA_029548025.1 Spirochaetota bacterium | reverse complement strand
TCACGTATACTTGATGAAGGTTCCCGCCCTGATGGTAGAGGACTAAACAATATTCGCCCTATTGATATTATGGTTGGCATCCTTCCAAGGGCTCATGGTTCGGCGCTGTTTACCCGTGGTCAAACACAAAGCCTTGGTATAGTTACTCTGGGTACCGTTGCTGATTCACAGCGCATTGACAGCATAGATTTACTGGAAGAATCATATAAGCGCTTCATGCTGCATTACTACTTCCCGCCATTTAGCACTGGTGAAGTTGGCAGGGTTGGCGGAGTAGGAAGACGCGAGATAGGACATGGCATGCTTGCCGAGCGCGCCATTGAATATGCTATACCTGATGATACGGTATTTCCCTATACAATACGTGTTGTTTCAGAAGTTTTAGAATCGAACGGTTCATCATCAATGGCAACGGTATGTGCCGGGTCACTTGCTTTGTTTAATGCTGGAGTGCCAATGAAGGATCAGGTAGCCGGGATTGCTATGGGATTGGTGCTTGAAGGCGAACGATATGCAATCTTAAGTGATATTCAGGGGATTGAGGACCATTTAGGTGATATGGATTTTAAGGTGGCAGGCACCGCAACGGGTATTACCGCATTTCAGATGGATATCAAGATCGAGGGCATAACAACCGAAATCATGCGCAAAGCATTGGAGCAGGCAAAAGAAGGAAGACTCTATATACTGGAAAAGATGAATTCAGTCATTTCCCAACCTGCACAGGAACTATCGCCCCATGCGCCAAAAATTGCCGTAATGAAAATTGAGATAGAAAAGATTGGTGAAGTAATAGGACCGGGGGGAAGAGTAATAAAAAAGATTATTGAAGAAACGGGTGCAGAGATTAACATAGAACAGGATGGTACTATCTTTATCTCGGCCAATGAACAAAGCGCAATTGATAAGGCGCAACAAGCCATCAAAGGGCTGATAGAAGAGGTTGAGGTTGGCACTATCTACAAAGGTGTTGTAAAGCGTATTACCGACTTTGGTGCATTTGTTGAAGTTTTACCTGGTAAGCAGGGTCTGGTACATATTTCAAAACTGGATTTTAACCGTGTTGAAAAAGTCAAGGACGTGCTTAAGGAAGGCGATGAGGTAATGGTTAAGGTGATAGGCATTGATGATCAGGGCAGGATTAATCTAAGCCGTAAAGATGCTATGAAAAAACATTAGATTGTCCCATGGTTCATAAATTTACACTTCCTGATGGGCTTGTTGTCTTGTTAGAGCCAATTGATAATGTTGTATCTATTTCGTGCGGGTTATGGATACGGGTTGGTTCGCGGCACGAAAAAGCCAATGAAATGGGGTATGCCCATTTCATTGAGCATATGCTGTTTAAAGGCACCAAAAAATACAGCTCAAAAGATATTGCTCGCCTTGTTGATAGGGTTGGCGGCCAGCATAATGCAGCTACCAATCGTGAGTATACCTGCTATTATATCAATGTGGTTTCTGATTATTTAGAACTGGCATGCGAGATATTGTCCGATACCTACTTTAATTCCATCTTTGATGCCGAAGAGATAGAAAAAGAAAAAAATGTTGTCCTTGAAGAAATACGCATGTACGAAGATACCCCCGATGAACATATACATGATCTTTTTATGGAAAATATGTTTTATCAAAGTCCTCTGGGTCATCCTATCCTGGGTGTTGTTGATACGGTTACTACAATTAATAGAGATTCCATTGTTGAGTTTTATAAACAGCACTATAGTGATGATAATTGCCTTTTTGCCATCTCCGGCAATTTTACTGTTGATAATGCCCGTACTATTATAGAAAAATATTTTTGCAGTAATTGTTCACCAGAAAATAATGCTCCGGCTGTTATGCCACAGCCATCGAAACGATTGTACCGCTACCATATGGACAAGGATTTAGAGCAGATTCATCTGTGCATTGGGACAGATGGATTAAGTAAGGTTGATGATGACAGGTGGGCATATTATCTCTTTAATACTATTCTGGGCGGCAGCATGTCATCACGCCTTTTTCAAAATATACGTGAAAAAGAGGGTTTGTGCTACAGCATATATTGTTTTCATTCGTCATTTATGGACACCGGCATTTTTGGAATCTATTGCGGGACATCCCCGTCACAATATAATAAATTATTACCGCTGATTGCCAATGAGTGCAAACAAATTGTATCACAGGGTATTACCCAGGAAGAGCTTTCGGATGCCAAAAGCTATTTAATTGGCAATATGGCATTGAGCCTGGAGAGTACTGAAGTGCGCATGAGCCATATAGCAAAAAATGAGATGATCTATGGGCGACATTTTACGTTTCAGGAGATAGCGCGTGAAATACAAACCGTAACCATGGATGACTTTATGCGTATTGCCTTCCGCATCTTTAACAATGCACAGTTTTCGCTTGTGACCATTGGAAAACTCCCCCAGCATCATATAGACACCTTTCATCTTGATTTGTAATGCGATAGCAACTGTAGTTTTTTCTTGACAATCGTACATTTTGCTGTAAAATTTACGATTATGAGCGAAAATTTACAGCATATTTACCGATCATTGGCTGACATACTACCGCAAGCACACGAGCGTAAAATAGTGCTTATTACCGGTGCGCGTCAGACCGGCAAAACTACATTAGCAAAAAAACGATATGCTCAATTGAAGTATATTAATCTTGATTCACCTGAGATGAGAGATAGTATCCGGAAAGTTGCGGCATCAGATTGGGATAAGGATGTGGGGATAGCTGTCCTTGATGAAGCTCAGAAAGAGCCCACTATTTTTGAAAAGATAAAATACAGCTACGATGAAATGTCATTGCCGTTCTCAGTTATTCTGGGATCAAGCCAGATACTGTTGTTAAAGAATATCAGGGAATCATTAGCAGGCAGAATCTGGCTTTATGAACTGTGGCCTTTAATGATGTCCGAAATGGCAGCGGGTAGCAGACGGGCAGAAAAGCCATTGCTGGGGGCCATTCTTGAAGCTGATTCTATAGACACAGTGTTGACAGCAAAGCCATCAATATTGATTGGCAATGAAAATACTATAAAGAAAAAGGCTGAGGATTATTTATTGCAATGGGGGGGGATGCCTGCGCTTATTCACCTTGAATCGGATAATGAGAAACATCAGTGGCTAAAGAATTACAATTATACCTATTTAGAAAGGGATATGATTGATCTATCACGTCTGTATGATCTTGAGCCGTTCCAAAAATTTCAGCGTCTTTCAGCGTTTAGATTTTCATCTTTGCTTAATTACTCTGAATTAGCACGCGATGCTGGCATTAGCACTGATACTGCACGCAGATATCTTGAATACTTAAAAATATCATATCAGGTGTTATTGCTTCAGCCATATAGTATTAACCTTACCAGCTCGATGGTGAAGACCCCAAAGATTTATTGGATTGATATGGGCATAGTACGACAGCTAACGGGATACTACACCAATATTCCAACCGGACAACTATATGAAAACATGGTAATTGCTGAAATGTATAAATATATTAAGACATTCCATAGTAATGCAAATCTTTATTTTTATAGAACTCGTTCGGGATTGGAGGTTGATATTGTCATAGAAACGCCAAAAGGATTGATGCTTGCTGAAATTAAAAACAGAGAAGATGTGGTGACAGGTGATTACACTGCTATACGGGAAGTGGCAAACAAGATGGGCACACGGTTCATTGGAGGAATGGTCATTTACCGGGGGGATAAAATATATACATTAGCTCAATCTATATGGGCTATACCATCACATCGTCTTTTTACATAAACGCTTGACAAAATTGAGTCAAAATAGTACTCATTAACCATGTTAGATGCTATCATAACATCAAAAACGCGCCTTAAGATACTGCTCAAGTTTTTTATCAATCCCAGCACAAAAGGCTACTTGCGGGAGCTATCGGCACAGATGAATGAGTCCACCAATGCTGTGCGCGTGGAGCTGGACCGCCTTGTTGAAGCAGGCTATTTAGAGCGGAACGCAAACGGCAACAAAGTATATTACAACGCCAACACCATGCATCCACTGTATAAGGACATACACAGCGTGGTAAAAAAATATTTAGGCATTGATGTGCTCATTGACAGTGTGCTTGCCAAGCTGGGGAAGGTGCATGAGGCGTATATCGTTGGCGACTAT
>JAKPOE010000204.1 GCA_029548025.1 Spirochaetota bacterium | reverse complement strand
TTGTTATAATAAAAAAATCCCGGGCATAAAAAACCCGGGATGTTGTATTATAGCAGATTAATCCACCCAGTAATAGTATCCGGAGGTAATAACCAGAGGATCAACCTGTCCATAGTATGAAGAGGAGGTAGTTTGCACACCGGTATTTTTTCCCGATGGATTGATATAGGTATAAAGCAACAGATGGTCAGGTGCATTGGCGGTTGCGGATATTTTATTAATATAGCTTTTCCAGTATGATGAAGTGTCAGTTGATCTGTCCCAGCCAAATGTATTAACAATCTGATTGGCTATCTTTTCGTCAGCACCAGTTCCAAAAAGCCCCTCAATATCAATAATAAAAGATCCAAATCCGCCGGCTTCATCACGGACCATATTTTTGACCGAATTGTATAAACTATATCCGCATTGTGATACCAATGAGGGCGGAATATAAGCAACGTTCATTGGTTTGCCTGCAAAATAATTAGCATACCAGCAGGTGCCTGAGCAATGATTGCCTCGCCCTTTTATGTAATAATTTACATAATCTAACTGGTACATGTTAACATATGCATTAACGCGGTAATATCCCTTGACATACAACATTTTGTCAGCAGCATTAACAAGATATTGTCGGTACAGTGCTTCATCTGCAGAAGTTGGCTTAAGTACAGCACCACCGGCAGCAGCAAAATTTTTTGTTACATTATAGGTAGTATCAATATTCTCAGTCAAAATGCCAGGCATGCCGTTGCTCAATTTATCAGGATTCATTCTTTTGGGTGTTGTTTGAATAAACCATATTTTGTTGTATTCAATAGGGATATCGCTAACATACATGGTGTTGTGGCGGATGTTATATCCATTATCAACAGCCATCCCGCTGTGGCTCCAGTAGCAACCCAATATTGCAAGTAAATCCATGATAAACCCCGGACTGGTTGAAAGGATAACATCTCCTTTCTGGGCATTAATGCTCATTGGTTTATAAACCCATTGACCAGCAAAGATTGTTGAAGATGTGAACACAATAAGCATAATAAGGCATATTTTTGAAATAAACTTCATAGAACCTCCTTTTGAACAATATGTAATGCAAAATCATATAAGTGATCATCAACAGTGAGTGAATAATCACTCGCTATATCATAATAAACATCACCATAGACATAGATAAAGTGAGTTGATAGCAAAAAAAAGTCAATTTAAAAACCGACTATTTGGTATAAAATAAAAAATTTTTTTAACTATTTGTTTAACTATATTACATAAAAAAATGATTTATATAATTAAATTAAAAATAAAGTGAAAGCCCCATTGCAATACTAATAAGTGATATATTATGTTGTTAACAAGAGGATACACTCGATTATTTTTGATTTAAAAATTCTGATGTGCTACATATATGACATAAAAATAATTTTTGTAATGATGTAATCAGTTGAATGGTTTTTATTTAAACTTTACAGGAGGAGTTCATGGCTTATAAAATTACTGAAGATTGTACAATGTGTGGAACATGTGCTTCTGAATGTTCATCTCAGGCAATTTCTGAAGGGAAGGATCGTTATGTCATAGATAACGATATTTGTACAGAGTGTGGCACATGTATTGATGTGTGTCCAACTGAAGCAATAGTAGAAGTATGAAGATAGTGGGGCATCCAGCCCCACTTTTTTTAATATAAAAATGCTTTGCTTTTTTAAAACAATGAAGTATATTGTGCTGACACTCTGAGGATAGGGTGGATAATCATGCTATTGAAAGGAAAGATTCTTTTGGTGCTAACGCTTTCTAAGAATGACATAAAGGACTTCGTTATTCAGAAGGGTGCAGTATAATTCTTTTTTTTTGGGAGTTTTTCATGTGTGGAATTGTAGGCTATATTGGTAATAAAAATGTTGCTGAGGTTCTTATCAACGGTTTGCGAAGACTGGAATATCGAGGATATGACTCGGTAGGAATAGCTGCACTGCTGGGGAATGAATTAATAATTCAGAAGCAAAAGGGAAAAGTTGCTGATCTTAATAAAAAGGTGAATTATGAAAAATTTAATGGATGTACTGTTGGTATTGGGCACACACGATGGGCAACACATGGTGAGCCAAATGATATCAATGCCCATCCACACTGTGACTGTAACGGTGATATCGCGTTGGTTCACAATGGAATCATAGAAAATTATGGTGCTATAAAAAAAGTACTCATTGAACATGGTCACACTATTCAAAGTGAAACAGATACCGAAGTTTTAGTGCATCTCATTGAATACTATCACCAAACCTTGCCGCTTGTTGATGCAGTACAGAAAACATTAACCAGGGTTGAAGGGACATATGGCATAGTTGTTATATCAAAGAAAGAACCCGATAAAATGGTAGCTGCCAGGAACGGGAGTCCTTTGATACTTGGTATTGGCGATGGTGAAATGATAGTAGCTTCTGATGCCAGTGCAATCGTTGAACATACACGTAAGGTAATGTATGTTTCAGATGGTGAAATAGTAGAAATTACAAAAGATACGGTACGAACATTTGATCTACGAAAAAATGAATTGGAGAAACAAACCGATAAAATTGATTGGGATATTGCATATATAGAAAAACAGGGATTTACTCATTTTATGCTGAAGGAAATATTTGAGCAACCAGACACAATTCAGAATGCGTTCAGGGGACGAATAGTATTGGATGAGGGCAAAACCCGTTTGGATGGATTGCGGCTTACTGAAGATGAGTTAAATAGTATAAAGCGTATTATCTTTATAGCGTGTGGTACCTCATGGCATGCAGGACTTATTGGGGAGTATTTAATAGAAGAATATGCTCGTATACCTGTTGAGGTTGAATATGCCTCAGAATTTAGATATTGCAGCCCAATCCTTGAAAAAGGTGATCTTGTTATTGTTATAAGTCAATCAGGTGAAACGGCTGATACTCTGGCAGCAATGCGTGAAGCTAAGGCACGTGGTGTCAGGGTGCTGGGCATTACCAATGTTGTGGGAAGTACCATAGCTCGTGAAAGTGATGGAGGGGTGTATATACATGCAGGGCCTGAAATAGGTGTTGCATCTACTAAAGCGTTTACTTCGCAGATAACTGTTTTAATTCTTTTAACATTTTATTTAGCCCGCCGCAGATGTATGACTGCTGATGCAGGTCGTGAATTTTTACAGGAGCTGATACAGGTACCTGCACTGGTGCAATCAATATTAGGAAAAAATGATGAAATTAAAGCAATAGCAACATTATATCAACATCACCGCAATTTTCTTTATCTGGGAAGAGGTATACAGTTCCCCGTTGCGCTTGAAGGTGCATTGAAGTTAAAAGAAATATCCTATATTCATGCGGAAGGATATCCTGCTGCCGAGATGAAACATGGCCCAATTGCACTTATCGATGAAAATATGCCAGTTGTCTTCATTGCTATAAAAGATGAGGTATATCAAAAAGTTATAAGCAATATGCAGGAGGTAAAAGCACGAAAAGGCAAAATTATTGCTATTGCAACTGAAGGTGATGAAGAGATACAAAAGTTTGCTGATCATGTTTTCTATGTGCCGGCTACTATAAAAATTGCGTCCCCTCTTTTAACGGTAATCCCGCTACAGTTGTTAGCGTACCATATTGCAGTATTACGCGGGTGTAATGTAGATCAGCCAAGAAACCTTGCAAAAAGTGTTACAGTAGAATAAACTGTTAAATAAATTTTTATGAACAACGTTTTAAATAATTGACAAGAGGTAAACAAATTTTATAAGTGATAGCAGAAATAACTTAATTGATAATATAGGCAAAAACGTAATGTCATGAAAAATATAGTAAAAAAATTATGATAACAATAAGGAGAATTCACAATGATAGTAATTGAAAGTGTTGATTATATTGGTATAACGGTATCTGACATGGACAATGCAATCAGTTTTTACAGTGATTTGTTTGACTTTGAGGTTGTTGAGCGTGTAAGCAATACCGATGAAGCATATATACGGGTTGGTGATATTTTGCTAAAGCTTGTTGAAGTAAAAGATTTTAAAGCGCCCGAAAATTTGAAAAATAATATCTGTTTCTATATCGATGAAGAAGATTTTGATGATGCTATTGACGAATTGCAGGAAAAAAATATCACAATAGTTCACGGACCTGAAAATATCCGAAAAGGACGTTTGGTTATATTTACTGATCCCGATGGAAATAAAATTGAATTGCGATATCCCCGATTTTCTTTATAAAATTAATTAAAATTATTAATTATGTCATTACAGTTTAGCATTCCTATTGTCCCAATTGGTGTTTTTTATGATGTTGCCAAAACGCTCAAGATGTTTGAGCTTTTAATGCAACACGGTATACGTTGTATTGAAGTTACATTACGAACTGCGCAGGCACTTGACTGCATTGCTGCTCTAAAAAATACATTTCCTGATGCAATGATTGGTGCTGGCAGTGTCATCACTCATGACGATTTTAAGGCAGCGGTGGATGCTGGAGCAATGTTTATTGTTTCACCATGCGTAAGTGATGCATTAATAGAACTATCGCACAAATATAAAAATATATATTATATACCTGGTTTTACAACTCCTACTGAATTAGCTCATGCACTGCTAATGCATGTTGATGTTTTGAAATTTTTTCCTGCTCAACATTGTGGTGGCGTGCACTACCTCAAAGCTATTGTTGAACCGTTTACAAAGTTTTCATTTTCAATCATTCCAACGGGTGGTATTCAACCTGCTCATATTGCAGAGTATTTATCGGTGCCAAAGGTAGTTGCCTGTGGTTTGTCGTATCTTGTCGATAGTCACCTGATAGAAAATGGCGATTATATAAATTTGGACAAACGTATAAACGAAATCCTTGCCTGTTTACCACGATAGATGTCCATCTACAAAAACATTGAAACAGCAATTTATAAACGGGAAAGCCTGTTTAGGCAAACTATCACCAATGCATTCCGTTTGATTAATGGGCAGGGGGATGGTTGCTATGGACTGATACTTGATTATTATAACGATTATCTTTTATTACAGGTGTACGATAGTTCCCTGTATCAGGAATATCATAGGATAAGCGATCATTGTATAAAAATATTGGCATGTTGCAATAGAGCAATAAACGGTGTTCTGTTAAAAGATAGGAGTAAAGTTCATGATCCTCAACAAATTACAGAGCTACGAAAAAGTGTGTGTATAACAGGAGCTATGCCACCGGTACCTTTGATAGTAAAGCAAAATGACATTGTTGCAGGTGTTGATCTGATTAATGGCCAGAATACAGGGCTTTTTCTTGATATGCGTGGAGTGCGACAGCGTTTAGCAACATATTATGCAAAAGGAGGAAAGCTCTGTAATCTTTTTAGCTATACCGCTCTATTTGCAGTCCATGCGTTGAAAAATGGATTACACCATGCAGTCAATGTTGATATGTCGAAAAGTGTGTTACAGAGAGCTAAACAAAATTATATGCTCAATCAAATTGGTTATGATAATAGGGACTTTGTTGCTATGGATTGCAAAAAATTTTTAAAATATGCTGCAAAACATAATGATACATTTCATTTTGTGATTTTTGATCCGCCTACATTTTCCAGAAATAAAGGACACAATTTTAGTGTAAAAAAACATTATAATGAATTTTTAATGTTGATTGCACCCATTGTTTCAGATGGGTATGTCCTTACCACTATCAATACTATTACAATTTCAGATGATGAGTATATATCATTACATCCCGGTAACTGGGACCTGCAATTTTTAGAACATGAGCCTGATGACTTTCCATATTATAAGGAACCTTACCTGAAAGCAGGTTTATGGAAAATGCGGTAATTTTTTTGAATTAATCCTTGACTTGTAAAATTTATCTTTCGACAATAATGATGAGTGGTTTTCTCCATCAATCATTCATGTTGCAATTCCAGTGAAATATGCAGGATAGCATTATGGTTGTTTTATACATTGCGGTAATCAGTGTCATAGTGGGTGTCATAGTTGTACTTTATTCAGAATTTTTTGAGCATACCATTATGTCCAATATTCCTCATGACCGATATGTGCCTAATCTTGATGTTGAAATGTCATCACACTCCATGTACAATGGCAAGGCGCAATACCATGAAACAATTGATTCTGATGACATGCCGGACATTGATATAGACTTTGATACTATGCCAACAAATGAAACAATGATTGATACTACAATTACAATTGGTAGCAGCAGTCAAAAATCAGAAGTTATTTCTATAGATGAACAATCCTATCAAAAGGATGGTATTTTTGATGTTGTTATGTATGTGGATAGTAGCGGAACTATTGGGGATATTGAAAGTGGTATGCGTTCAGCAAATTGGAGTTCTTTAACAAGGGTAGGAGCCGGGACTTTGCAGTACAAACAGCAAGGCATTAATATTTCTATTAATAATAAACTCTATCGCTATGACTTCTATAGGATAAATAATTTAAAAGTACATGATAACTATATGCTTTTTACGTTAAAAGGTAAACAGGGTGTTAATTGTTTACTGCTCAAAAAAGAGTCTGATATACTATTATTTATTGAAAATGAATATAAACAGTTTGTTGAAACTCACAAACAGGAAGGTTAACAAGTATGTATTATCGATACAAATCAAAACAGCGAAAAAGAAATAAAACGAAATTAATTATTAATATCCTTTTAGTGGCGATAGTTATTTATATTGTGCATGAATACCATCAATACATCTTTTTCTGGAAATACACATTAAATAAATTGCATTATAAAGTTGAGATGGCAATGAGACAAAATGATACTATAAAGCGACAGGGACAATTGAAAGATTTATGTATAGCTGCAAAAAAGTATGTTGAGAGTAATCCTTCAAGTACTGATGCTTATTATCTGTTGGGAACGGTTTATTATTTATATGCATCCTCTATCAGCAATATTCCTGTATATGCATTATATGATGAAAATACTCTGGATACAATCCCTGATGAAGCAAAACAAAATTTGATCAATGCTATTAAAGCAATTAATAAAGGATTAGCTTTTGGTGGCAGATCATCGATAGATGATACTACAAGGATTATTCTTGCCTCATCACTTTATGCAAGCAGGTTTTATCCTATTAATGAGATATATACTATTATTCAAAAAGTATCAAATATAAATAAACTATCGATAGACAATGCTCGATTGTATTCATTGATAGCTATCAAAAGTGGTCATACTGAAGAAGGGCTTGAACTTGTTAAATTAAAAGGTGTCTCTGACAATAGTGAAGGAAGGATGTTTTTAGCTGCATCATACTTATATGCTAATCAGCAGAGCAATGCTATTATTGAGTACAGGAATATTTTGAAAAATTCAATGGATAACGCCATTATTAAAGCTGTACATATAGAATTAGGGAAGATATTTTATAAAAAAGGCATATATACAGAATCACTGCAACATCTCAATGCTGCATTGCAGATAGATAATCAAGATATACAGTGTAAACTGTGGTTAGGTAAAGTTTATTCTGCAGTAGGAAATATTGCTCAGGCAAAAGCAGTGTGGAGCGAAGTATTGCTCCTTGATTCTGAGAATGTTGAAGCAAAACGGTTATTGGGAATTATGTAAAAATTCATTTTTTATCTGCTATTAAAAAAATTCATGATAATAGCTTGACAAAAAAAATAGTAAAGTATCATTCAAATGCAAATAGTTTTACTGTTAATCAATATTTTGACTAAAAAGGTAAACATATTATGATCTTTGATTCTGTTTATAGCTTATTTTCTAATGATATGGGGATTGATTTAGGTACTGCTAATACATTGGTTCATGTAAAAGGGCAGGGTATTGTATTAAGTGAACCATCGGTTGTGGCTGTTCAAACAAGTACCGGTAAAGTGCTGGCAGTTGGCCATGAGGCAAAAAGAATGCTGGGAAGAACTCCTGGCGATATTGTAGCAATACGTCCTATGAAGGATGGCGTCATAGCTGATTTTGAAACTGTTGAGAAAATGATACGATATTTTATCCAGAAAGTTCACAAACGATCAACATTGGTTAGACCACGAGTGGTAATTGGTGTTCCCTCTGGTATCACCGAAGTGGAAAAGCGTGCGGTACGAGAGTCGGCGGAGCAGGCAGGTGCAAGGGAAATATATCTCATAGAAGAAGCATTGGCGGCTGCCATTGGCGCAAATATACCAATACATGAGCCCGCAGGACATATGATCGTTGATATTGGAGGTGGGACAACTGAAATAGCAGTTATTTCATTGGGTGGTATGGTTATTGCTGATTCCGTAAGGATTGCAGGTGATGAATTTGATGAAGCCATCATAAAATATATGAGGACACAGTATAACCTTGTAATTGGTGAACGCATGGCTGAGGATGTTAAGTTCAGGGTTGGTAATGCATTCCCGGAAAAGAAGATTGAAACAATGGAATTGAAAGGGCGTGACGCAATATCAGGTTTGCCCAGAACACTGGAAATTGATTCTACTGAGATTAGAAAAGCGCTCAAAGAGCCAGTTGACCAGATTCTGGATGCTATCAAACATACATTGGAACGAACCCCTCCTGAATTAGCTGCTGACATAGTTGAACGTGGTATAGTATTATCCGGTGGCGGCTCACTGCTAAAAGGTCTGGATAAATACATTAGTAAAGAAACGGGAGTTCCTGTTATAAGGGCTGAAAATCCACTTACCTGTGTTGTGATGGGCGCTGGGAAATTCCTTGAAGAGATTAAAAATCTCTATAGATCAAATTTGAAATAAATTATAATAGTGTAATTTATTATCGTAATTATCATTAAAAATGCTCTTGCAGATTATGCAGGAGTATTTATTTAATAAAATAAATTAGGTACCATGTGGAATTCTTTACACGACATAAAGCGTTGATACTTTTTATAGTATTTACATTATTTTGCTTTATTTCCCTCTCTATTCAATCGTCACGAGTAACCAATGTGGTTGAAGGGGCGGGAAATATGGCAATTTTTCCATTTCAGAAATTATATCATGCAATTCAGACCAATATTTCACTATTATGGTCAGGATTTTCCCAATTGAGGGATGCACAGGAAGAATTGGAAAAAACACGGGCACGGTTGCAATATTATGAATCGATTGCTGAAGAAGTTGAAGAAATAAAAAGAGAAAATCAACAATTAAGAAATCTCCTGGGTCTTAAAGAACGATTACCGTATGACTCGGTTTTAGCTACCATAATATCAAAAGATCCTGATAATTGGTTTAGAACAATCATTGTAAATAGAGGAAGCTCTGATGGTATTAAGGTAAATATGCCTGTTGTAGCTTTTTCTGGTGATGAGAAAGCTATAGTTGGGAAGATAATAGAAGTAAGAGGTTCAATCTCAAGAATATTGCCAATTATTTCACCCGATTTAAAGATTGGAGTTGTTTTTCAAGAAAGTCGTTACCCCGGACTTTTGAGTGGTTATTCTGCAATAGGTAAAATGTGCATCGTAGATTATGTGGATAAAACAGCAACTATTAAGGCAGGGGATATTGTCATTACCTCCGGTCAGGGAGGTGTATTCCCGCAAGGACTATTAGTGGGAGTGGCAATACGATCATTCCCTTCTGAATCAGGTGCCTTCCAGCGTGTACTTGTAAAACCATATATTAATTTTGACCTTATTGAAAATGTTATAATTATAAAAAAAGAACCGGACCTCGAAATTTTAAAACTAACTGAGGAAGAAACACAACAATGATATTAATGTATATTATAACAGGAGCATTAGTATTAGCATCATTGATAATACAGGGGCATTCTTCATTTGATGTTTTACGTATAGGAGGTGTTAAACCTGATTTGGTTTTTATTGTCATTGTGTATTTTGCCTATAGTTTTGGTTCTTTATATGGTGAGGTAACCGGATTTATTGGTGGTATACTAAATGATGCTATATCCAATTCTCCTCTGGGATTTATGGCATTTCCAAAAATGGCATTAGGGTTTATAATTGGCTTTTTTGGGAGGTCGATCTTTAAAGAAAATTTATTTACAATATTTCTATTGATCTTTTTTGCTTCTATTGCCAAAGGAGTAATAACTTTAATATTAGCCTATCTTTTTCATGAAGGGGCATTGTCATCTGTTACATCAATAATTTTACCCGAGTCGTTTTATAATGCATTACTATCTCCTCCATTATTTTTTTTATTTGATAAAATTTTTGAGCAGGAGTTGTCCAGGGAAGGCCGATAGATTATGCAATTTGCATCCGTTAGAACAAAAATCATAGAAGAATTTAGAAAGCGCTTATATGTTGTAGGTATTATTATTATCTGCATGTTTGGAATATTTTTTTTGCAACTTATTAATTTACAGATTATTAAGGGCAGGGAATTTTCAGAAAAGTCAAGAATGAATATGGAAAGTAATATTCCATTGCCTGCTTCAAGAGGAGAAATTTACGATAGAAATTTTTCTACTGATAAACAGAACATTGTTTTGGCAACAAATCGCCCTGCTTTTAATATTATTGTAATCCCTGCTCAGTATAAAGAAAAAAATCAATTATATTATGCTATCCAGAATGTATGTGCTCTTTTACAATTGCCATATGAAGAAATCCTGACAGATTTAAAGTCAACTAATCCCTACAACAGATATATCATTCAGGAAGATGTCCCGTTTGATATTGTAGTAACTATCGCCACAAATCAGGATAAATTTCCTAACATAATGTGGGAAGATGCACCGGTGAGGGTATATCCATTCAATAATATGTTTTCGCACGTAATAGGTTATATTGGAAGTTTAACAAAAGAAGAATACAATACATACAGGGATGTTGGATACAAATACTATCAAAAAATTGGAAAAGCAGGTATTGAACGGCAGTATGATTCAATTTTGCGAGGTGTTGATGGATATGTCCGTAGAATAGTCGATGCCAAAAATAGAACCGAAGGTGAAGAAATTGGACAGCATCCAAAGTCAGGTTATAATATTGTTTTAACCCTCGATTATGATGTACAGAAAACTGCATATACAGCACTGGGGAATAACAGGGGTTCAGTTATTGTTATGAAACCGGCTACCGGTGAAATAATAAGTATAGTTAGCAAACCGGATTACGATCCAAATCTTATCATCTCAAAAAATAATATAAAGATAATCACAGAATTAAATAATGATAAAAATAAACCTTTTCTGAACAGGGCTATTCAATCGCGATATCCTCCTGCATCAACATTTAAATTAGTAACTTCTATTGCAGCTCTGGAGGAAGAAAAGTGGAATCCCGCAATTACTCTGTACTGCCCGGGAAAGTATACTTTAAAGGGATATGTTGACAGAGACTTTTATTGTTATCAAGCACATGGATCAGTAAATTTATTATGGGCTATAGCAAAATCATGCAGTGTTTATTTTTATCAATTAGGATTAAAATTAGGGCCAACAACCATATTTAATTATGCAGGTTATTTAGGTCTTGCAGAAACTTCAGGTATAGATATACCGGGTGAAATCACCGGATTTATACCATCAAAAAAATGGAAATTGAAAACTTTTGGGCAGCCATGGTTTGATGGTGATACCGTTAATCTGTCCATTGGTCAGGGATTTATGCTGGTAACTCCTATCGGCATGATGGATTTTTTATCTGCAATTGTTAATTCGGGTGTTGTTTTCAAACCACATTGTATTAAAGAAATTAGATCCATCGATAATACATCAGTTGTTTCGGTAGTTATACCAGAAAAATTACGAGAGATTCCATTATCACCAACAACGCTTGATACTATTAAGCGGGGTATGCACATGGCAGTTGTCAATGGTACTGCTGCGCGATTGGGATATCTGAAAGTACAGATGTGTGGTAAAACAGGAACAGCTCAAACACGTTCAAAACGCCAGGAAGATGTTAGTCAGCATGCATGGTTTGTAGGGTTTGGTCCTTATGATAGCCATCCGGAAAAGGTGGTGGCGATAGTTGTTATGGTAGAATATGGTATTGCTGGTGCTGCTACAGCCGTGCCTATAGCTGAACAGGTTTTTACAACTCTGATTAAGAAAGGATACTTTTAATGTTTAAAACCATACGATCTTCTTTTCAGGAATATGATATAAAGCTTTTAATTTCAATCATAGCTTTGATTTTGATAGGCATAATAACGATTTATGCTACAGGTTTTGACCCAATTGAGAAGGTAAATAGTGGTTTATATAAAAAACAGCTTTTATGGTTTATAATAGGCATTATCTGTATGTTTGCAATTTCAAGAGTTCACTATAGGATTTTAGGTGATTATTCTCTTTATATTTATCTGGTGGTTCTATTTTTCCTTATAATTACAACAATTTTTGGTGCAAAAATACGTAATACACGTGCGTGGATTAATTTTGGTTTTTTTGCCATTCAACCATCTGAATTTATGAAATTAGCCACTATTTTGTTATTATCAAAATATCTTGAATTACGACAATTTGACATTAAGCGTTTGCGTGAATTGTTTATACCTTTTGCAATTGTTGGAGTTCCGGTGCTGCTTATTTATATGCAGCCTGATTTTGGAACTGCAATGATATTTATTCCCATTTTTTTTGCATTACTCTTTTTAGGTGGAGCAGATATACTTCAGCTTATATCAATATTGGGTGTAGCAACTATAGCATTATTTGTTCCCATGATGCTTACCTATATTGAATGGAGTGGCATTAATATTTCAGGAGGTTTTTTTTCATTTTTAAAAGGGAATGAATTATTATATATTATATCTGGTTCTTTATTAGCGGTTTCTATTATAAGTTTCATTCTTTATTTCTTTTTTAATTCAAAAGTATATAGGGCTATCTATATACCCTCATTTATTATATCAGCAGGGTTATTTCTATCAGTAATTATTCAAAAATTTTTAAAAGAATATCAAAAAAGGCGAATCCTTGTTTTTCTTAATCCTGATCTTGATCCCTATGGATCAGGATACAATGTTATACAATCTAAAATTGCTATTGGATCAGGTGGCATTATTGGTAAAGGTTTTTTAAAAGGATCTCAGTCGCAATTAGGCTTTTTACCAGAAAAATCTACTGATTTTATCTTCTCAGTAATTTCTGAAGAATGGGGTTTTATTGGAGCGGTTATTGTACTTTTATTATTTGGGTATATACTTTATAAAGGATGTATGATTGCTTTAAAAACTTCGGATAAATTTGGGATGTTACTTGCCGGAGGTATAACATGTATGATATTTTTTCATGTATTTATTAATATTGGTATGGCTTTAGGTATAATGCCAGTAACAGGTTTACCTTTAACCTTTCTTTCATATGGTGGATCAAACTTGATTATGTCATTGTTGAGTATTGGTATTCTTATTAATATTGATTCACGCACAAGATAATATTTTATTATATAAAAAATAAAATAAAGAATGCTTGCAAATAATTTGCTTTCATGTATACTATAATGGGTATGTTTTTTTGATTTCGATTATATAGGAGGACAAATGTTAATTGTCCTTTTTATAGTATTGCAAATTTCTTTTTCTTTCCATATATATTCGCTTGTATTATATGTCTTACGAAGAGAAAATAAATATTTAAAAGGCTTCATTAATACAACTATCAGCAATATATTGTTAGCCGGTGGAATAACTGCTTTAGCTATAATACATCCACAAAATGTCAAAGAGGTTGACTTTAAGCTTCTGCTGTGGTTTATGACAGGATTTATAATGCTCATTATGTTATTTATTAAAATAAGTATTGCACGAGCGATTTTTATACGTACAAAAGATCCGCAAAATTATCATTTTAATTATTTTGGTAAAAAAGTATTACATTCTACTGTGGTAAGATTTGAAGAAATTTTAATATTCTTTTTTACAATGCCTTTCTTTTTATTTTGCGGAGCCTATTTTATTGCAAGGCTGTTTAACCTGTTATTATATAAACATTTATAAAAATATTATTAAAATAATTTATATATTGTTCATGTTATATAAAAATATGCTGGATTTTTTATTGCTATTTTCATATTATTGTATACAGTATTATAATATCTACAATCAATGACGGGAGGTGTTTTAATGGGTTTAATTACCGATAAAATACGTGAAAATGCTGAGAAATGTAAATCCTGTGCATTTCTAAAAATAAGGAATGCAGAAATTGATAAAAATAGCGTTCTTTATGATGAAGCTATGATGACATTAGAAGGGGTTTATAGGGCTAGTTGTACGATGTGCCCTTTTGAGAAAGATTTTGAGAAGATTTATGGCATGAAACCCTATGAATATTTTCCAATGCGGATAGCAAAAAAGGAAGCATAATAAGTTTAATTACACAATGAGTAAAAAGAAATGTGTAGTGTTGCTCAGTGGCGGATTAGATTCTGCCACTGTTGCTGTATTTGCAAAAAGCAGGGGATTTGATATTTATGCCCTTACCTTTGAATATGGGCAACGTCACGAGATTGAAATTCTTTATGCAAAAAAGATAGCCCACTATCTGAATATTAATGCTCATGATATTGTGCATTTACCGGATGACATATTTAAAATATCATCTCTGGTGCTATCATCTGGTAAGGAAATACCAATCACCCATGAAAGTGCTATCCCATCAACCTATGTCCCGGCACGAAATATTATATTTCTTTCGATTGCATTAGCTTATGCAGAAACAGTAGAGGCTACTCATATCTTTATTGGTGTGAATGCGGTAGATTATAGTGGTTATCCAGATTGCAGACCTCAATTTATAGAAGCATTCCAGAAAATGGTAATGGTGGGTACAAAGAGTGGGGTTGAGGGAAATCCAATTATTATTGAAGCACCACTTATCAATATGACTAAAGCAGAAATTATTGCATTAGGT
>JAKPOE010000191.1 GCA_029548025.1 Spirochaetota bacterium | reverse complement strand
TGAACCAACATCGGTATTGCCCATTAAATCATCTGATGAAACACTTGCAACCAATGCTGAATATTTTACCGAGCAGTTGTCCGTAGCACTGGGTAAAAATAAGGTGTTTACGCAGGTTGAGCGTAAAAATATGCAGCAGATTTTACAAGAGATTGGTCTTGGACAGACCGGCATTGTAGACGAGGCATCGGCTGCAAAAGCCGGGAAGCTTCTGGGTGCAAAGATGCTTGTTACCGGTACACTGTACCAGAAAAAAGACAGCTATGAAATGTTCTTAAAACTTATAAGGGTGGAAAGCGCCGAGGTTTTATCTGCCACAAAAGCCATCATTGATAAACAATTGGGTGTTGCTGAAGGAGTAAAAAAGGAAAAGCCAAAACAACAACCAAAGCCGGTAAAGCCAGTAAAAAAGAAATCAGCACAGTAATGGTAATGTTTACAGGTTAAAGGTGTACCATTCATCACAGCTGTTGCAATCAGGTTTGGTAGCTCTGTTTTGTTTATAGTCGTTGACAAAGTGCTGTTTTTGCTGTTCCCATAATGCTTTGAGATCATCATGCACTATAGTGCCGCGTCTGGCGGAGCCGTCAAAATCCTGCATGCAAAATGCTACTCTTCCATCATATACAATATAAAGGTCCTGCTGCAGGTGCCAGCATGGCTTCCGCTGAAGAGGTGTTAAATCTGAATACCGCCTGTCAGTAATACGCCCTGTGTAGGTATTTTGTTTTTGTAAAATAACGGGAATTTTATGCTGTTCAAATAAATCATAGTAACTATCTAAAAATGGCTCCGTTTCATTAATCTTCATAATCTGAACATACAGACGGTTGTTTTTATTGTTAGCCTGCAACGTCTCATTCAGATGAATGACATTGGCATATACGGTGCCAAAATGATCAGCATTGTGAAGCTTCTGGTAGGTTTCAGGATTATAGCCATTGATATTGACAATGGTTATTATTTTTTTATTCAGTGATGCTACTGTTGTGGCAAATGCGGTATCAGCGTAAATCCCATTTGTTTCAATGACTATGGTATGAATAAGCTCTTCATTGCCGCAACGCTCAAGGATTTTAAAAAATTGCGGATGGAGTAAAGGCTCGCCCGAACCGCCAAAACACACTGTGTACGGAGTGTTAAAAGTGCGCATACGCTCAAGTATGGTCTGTAATGTGTTAAAGTCCATATCACCATGGTTGGGCGATAGTTGTTTTCGATAACAGAAGATGCAATCAAGATTACATCTGCCGCATAATTCAATGGTAACATAGGATGGCGTGGTAAATAGCACCTCGGGGTTATGATCAATGACTGTCTGGAGCGATTCATACTCCGGTATTGTGCCGGTATGATTGATGATATTCTGCATGATGAGCCTATCGCGTATAGTGCCGGCTCTAAACTGTATCCTGTGCCAGCGGATGTCAGGCTCTTTATAAAAAAGTTCAACATCAAACTGATTGAGATTGCCTTTTATTATATCACACAGCGAATTGTTTGACTGAGGATGTGCTAATGGGTTTTCAAGTGCAGACTTTGAAATGATCTCGCATGCGTAGCCTGACGGAAGGTTATACGAAAATGTAAATTCAGATAGATATTGTAAATGGGTGTCAAGCATCTGACTGATTATTGAGCCTTGTAAAAATGCTGCATCGGCTGGGATTTTAATGACGTGTATTGCCTCTGTCCTGGAAAAAAATGTATTCCAGAAATCAGGATTGTCACTGGTGGTGTATACAAATGGTGACTGTGCTTGCAATCTGCCATGGTACTGTGAAGGTATGCCATAGTGTATTGTGTCAATGCCAGGGATGGATTGTAGCTGTTTGGCAATGTAGTCCGGTATAAACTGTCCATTAAATGTCAGGCTGTTGTCATCATCAATAGAACTATCGACAAAAATGAGTGCGTGTGTATTCACAGTACTCCCTAACTTTGCTTGTAAGTTTCTAAATATATTTTAATATCGGATTGCTCCCGTCGGGTTACTATCCATTTTTTAAATTGTTCTCCCACGTTACGCTGATAGAGCATACTTAAGATTCTGTCCTGAACTGTTTCAAATGAGGTTGGCCTGTATTCAATTAGTTTTACGATATTATATCCTGATTGAGATTTTATAACGGGAGAAATTTCGCCGGGTTTTTTCATCCTTGCAACGGCACTGGCAAGGTAAGGATCTAACTCGGCTAAAGCCATCCAGCCCATATCGCCACCGCTTTTTGCACTTGTGTCTTCAGAATATTGCGAGGCTAATTTTTCAAATGATTCGCCTTTTAAGATCTTGTCTCGTATCTGATTGATAAGCTCATTAACCCGCTTTTCTTCCGCAAAACTTGAACCTTTTGGATGAATCACAATCTGCTTGATATGAACTTCATTACCCAATTTGTATTTATTTTCTTTATACCACTGATAGGCTTCTTCGCGTGATGGGGGCGAAACTCCAATGGCAAGCGAAACAAGCATCTCGGTAAGCATATTAT
>JAKPOE010000182.1 GCA_029548025.1 Spirochaetota bacterium | reverse complement strand
TATCACTTATACCTGTGGCTTCGCCCTTAGCAAATGAACCAAATAGCCAGATTTCAATAATTTCGGGGAACTTTTGTTTTGCCTGTACAGCAACAATTTTTAATGTATTAATAACGTCTTCATTGTTTACCCAGCATGCTTTCACAGAACCTGATGATACTATCTGCCGCATCATGTGCCTCCATAGCCTGTTTTTTTGTAAAATAATCAGCCGGTTTGCCGGATGCAAATCCATTAGGATAATCGTGTTGGAATATAATAAATATCCAGAAGTTTTGCGCTGGAGGTAATATCGTCAGGCATGTTAATTCTGCCAGCTAAAATATTCAGAATCTCTGTTAATGAATGCCCCCATATCGTTAAACCGGACTTCATGGATAATGCTTTTAAAACTTTTTCAGATGCCTGTTGCAAACTAAAGCAAGCCCATTCATAGTATTCGTATTCTATATCTATGTTGGCCCTTTCAAAATCTCTTTTCCCCTGTTCAAACCAGTCGTTCCATCTATTCATTTAAAGATATCTTTTATTGATAGTTGCTATCGCTTAAGTAAATTATAGAGTAATATGTATACATATACACGTAATAAAAAAACATACAGCATGTAAAATACTGTAGCAGAAATTCAGACAATCTTCCTGTACTATCAATGACACTAACAATATAAAAACCATTTTAATTTTATACTTGTTTTTTCATACAATTGCCATTACTATTACAACAAACTAATGAAAAGTAATGGTGTCCTGGAGTTGTGATGAGCAAAAAAATATTATCATTTTCAGCTCTTATATTTGCAACACTTTTATTTACTCTTGTATGCAGCAACGGTCAGCATAACACCTTATCCTTAACAACGGAAGAGGTCCATTATTTAAAAGCACTAAAAAAACCTATTATAGCTGCGCCATGCCCTGATTATCCCCCTATTGATTTTACTGGTAGTGATGGCCAGTTTACTGGATTGACTCACGACTATTTACATGAAATTGGTAAAAAATTAGGAATAACCTTTACAGTTGCCAATATATCATCATGGGCACATGTATTACAGGCTGCTAAAGAAAAAAAAGTTGACATCGTATTATCCATTCAGGATGTGCCGGAACGGCATTCATATTTGCATTTTACAAAACCCTATGTAAAAATTCCCAATGTTATTGTTGTACGAAAATCTGAAAATAGAAATTTCACAGTTCAGGATTTAAAGGGATTGCATGTTGCTGCGGTAAAGGGGTATGCGGTGGTAGATGATATTATAAAAAAATATCCTTCTATTAGATTTAAATTTGATCTTGTAACAAATGAAACTGAAGGGTTGATGAAGTTGGCTTTTGGTGAATATGATGCTATGATAATCTCTCTTTCAACTGTTTCATATTTAATTGACACCTACAGTATAACAAATTTACGTGTTGCGGGAACCGTTGGCTATGATTGGAACCTGTGCATTGGTGTTCGCAGTGATAATCAAGTATTATATTCAGTCATTGCTAAAGCGCTCAATTCTTTACCAAAAACAAAACGAGATGAGATTTACAGAAAGTGGATTTCACTAGCACCAAGACCTGTTTATTATGAAATTCAATTCTGGTATATCATAGCATCCATACT
>JAKPOE010000176.1 GCA_029548025.1 Spirochaetota bacterium | reverse complement strand
TACGGGAATAGGCGTAAAACCAATAAGCATGTCCAATACTAAAAATATTGTTAAAAGTGCACTACGCTATGCTATTGAAAACAAGCGCAAAAGCGTAACCATTATGCACAAGGGCAATATCATGAAATTTACCGAAGGGGCATTTCGTGATTGGGCATATCAAACCGCACAGGAGGAATTTGCTGATTACATCATTACTGAAGATGAACTCTGGTCAACGTATCAGGGCAAACAGCCGGCGGGAAAAATTGTCATCAAAGACCGCATTGCAGACGCACTGTTCCAGATGGTGCTGCTGCGTCCTGACGAGTTTGATGTTATTGTGACACCCAATCTCAATGGTGATTATATCTCGGATGCGCTGGCTGCTCAGGTTGGTGGGCTTGGTATGGCACCGGGTGCTAACATTGGTGATGATGCAGCAATTTTTGAAGCCACACATGGTACGGCGCCAAAATATGCCAATCAGGATAAGGTAAATCCCGGTTCACTTATCCTTTCAGGTGAAATGATGCTGCGCTTCATGGGCTGGACGGAAGCTGCTGATTTGATCATCAAAGGGCTTGAAACAACCATACAGCAAAAGCGCGTAACATACGACCTGGAACGGCAGATGGAAGGAGCAACGCTTCTTAAATGTTCTGAATTTGGGAAGGCTGTTGCTGACAACATGTAGCAGGACAATAATATGGCTATACCCACATCTCGTGGTAATGCAATCACAACGGCAGGCATTGATGAAAAAAGTTGCACTGGCTGTGAGTTATGTGTAACGGCATGTCCGGAAAAAAATATTTTTATTAAGGATAAAAAAGCTGCATTCCAATTAAATCCTTACTTTGGATGTATTGGATGCGGTCACTGTATGGCAATATGCCCCAAAGGTGCTATTGCTATTCACGGCAGGGACATAGATGCCAGCAATGTCTTCCCGCTTTCATACACTACCAATGCTGCAACCTATGCACAGTTACTATCGCTAATGCAGAAGCGAAGAAGCACACGCTTATTCAAAGACACCCCGGTAAGCAAAGACAGTATAAACAAAATAATTAAAGCAGCACAGACCGCACCCATGGGCATACCTCCATCCGAAGTGAATATCATCGTATGGGAATCAAAGGAATCTGTTTTAACATTTACCAAAGATTTCTGCAGCCTGCTTGAACAAATGAATTGGATGGTTTCCGACTGGTTTTTATTTATAATGAAAATTTTTTTAAGTAAAACTAATTACCTGTTTTTTAAAGACTTTGTAAAACCCCTTGTAAATATCTATGTTGATAATATGAAGCATGGCATAAACTATGTTACCTATGATGCACCAGCAACGATATATTTTTATGGCTCTCCCTATTGTGACTATGCCGATCCTATTATTGCTGCAACATACGCAATGCTTGCTGCAGAATCGTTGGGGCTTGGAACCTGTATGATTGGCGGGATTCATCCATTTCTACAAAATGGAAGCAAAGCAAAAGCTTTTAGAGAAAAGTATGGTATTACATATAAAAGCAAAACCGGTCTTTTTGTAATTTTTGGTTACCCAAAAATAAAATTTAAAAAAGGAATAAAGCGAAGCTTTGCTTCAGTTACAACAATACCGTAAACTTTTACACGGGTGTTTTCCAGATATTAATGGCAGGATTTTCATTGCACTGTTTACAAAACGCCTTTGTATCACCGTGTCCGCATCCATAACACCATATGTCAAATAAGCGGCATTTTTTACACAAGGCTTTCCCGCATCCATCACAGCGAACGACCGCCTCATTTTCATGACATACTTCACACAGTATTCCGGATACTATCTCCATAATGTCACCTTTATCAAAAAAATCCACAGGATGCAAATTGCTATATTCACTTCTATCCCGGGTTTATCCTGTAAAGGAAGGGTAACTGCAAACCCATCTTTAAAAATATTACCTTTTTTCAGGATAACCGGTTATTTCTCTAATTTCCTCATATAATGGGCGCAATCGTATATACAATTTTTGATATACATTTTTATAAAGCGCATCATACATTGCCACGTCTTTTGGATTGGGGTAGAACACCTTGCCAACACGTGTCATTGCAGCTACAGCAGTTTTAAAATCGGGATATAGTTTAAGCCCAACTGCTGCATCAATAGCAGCACCTAATGCCGAGGTCTCAAAGGTATGAGGCCGTTCTGCTGGAAGATTAAATATATCAGCAGTCAGTTGCATAGCTACATCACTTTGTGCACCACCACCCGACACACGCACCTTTTCAATGGGTACTTTGTTACGCTTCTGTGTGCGCTCTGCACCCTCCCGCAGTGCGTAGGCTAATCCTTCAAGGATAGCCCGGTAAATATGTACTCGTGTATGTACATCGCCAAATCCTATAATGGCACCTTTTGCTTCTTGCCCTGGTATCTTAATACCCGGTGACCAGTATGGTTGTAATGTAAGCCCCATTGAACCAGGAGGAATTTCTTTTACCAGTCTATCAAACAGAGCCTCAGGTTTTATGCCCATCTTCTTTGCCTGCATCTCCTCACGAGCCCCAAACTCTTTAACAAACCAGCTCAACATCCAGTAACCCCTGTAGATGATAACCTCAGTATTATATGCACCGGGAACAGCACTTGGATATGGTGGAAAAAATGGTATGATTTCGACATATCGGGTATTGGTAGTTTCGATAGTAGCAGTAGTGCCATAACTTAAACAGGCTATATTTGGTGTTAAGCATCCCGAGCCCAATACTTCACAGGCTTTGTCAGCAGCGCTTGCAATGAGCGGCAACCCCTGTGGGATGCCTGTTGCATTAGCAGCTTTTTTGGTGATATAACCCAATACTTCAGATGGTTTTACCAACCGCACCAGATTATCCTTATTCATAGGGAACAGTCGCCACTTAAAATCAGCCGGTGGCGCCCAGCTCTGCTTTTTATAGTCAAATGGTACAAATCCAACCTGGCAACCTGTTGAATCAACATAGTCATCGGTTAACCGGTAAGTAAAAAATCCTGAAAGAAAAACAAATTTATATGTTTTTTCCCATATTTCTGGTTGATACTGCCTAATCCAGTTTGCTTCAGATTCAGTAATAAAATATTCAACTGCATCAAGCATATTGACTAAACGCAAACCTGCTTTCATATAGAATGGCAATTTCACAATAGATTTATCTGCACGTCGCTGATCAAGCCAAAGAATTGCTGGACGCAAGGGTTTCCCATTTTTATCCAGATTTATCATGGTATCACGCTGCGTGGTAAGCGTTACCCCCCGTAGCGCGTCTTTTTTAACCTTTCCTCTGGCAAGTAGCTTTTTACAGGTTTGGCATAATGTTTTCCAGTAATATTCAGGTTCCTGCTCTGCCCATCCCGGATAATTGCTAAAATATGGTTCAATGGGCGTTTTTACCATATCAACAATATTTCCCTGCAGATTAAAAACAATAGCCCTGATCGACTGTGTTCCTGCATCAATTGCCAGTATGTGTTCATTATTTTTAGCCATATCCATTACCTGCCACTAATGATATTTATTTTTTATACCTTTTTATAACATGATAGGTATTTAAATCAATAGAAAATTTATCAAACTATCAATATTTATTGTAAGTATCTTGCTTTTAAAAATGTCTTTACAAAATAATGAATGTACGATAGTTATCGGTAATATATAAACTACTCTGGAAGGAGGAACCAATGACCATAGAAACAACCACCTGTATCAGCATCAAACATTTAACATTACTCAATCGTTATGCCGAGCACTTCAGGCTGCCGCTGCACACCTTTATCTTTCTTCTTGTTAACTATGCTGCAAAGAATGAACGATGCCGCATGCAGGCGTTTAACCGCATTGCCTACCGAAAGCGGAGTGGCGAAAAGAACTGGAAGCGGGTGCATCTGTATGTTTACCATTCAGAATACGAGCTATTTCTGGATGTGAAGAAGCTGTGGAAGATGTCGCTGGCAAAGATTATTGAATATTGTATTGAGAAGGTACTGGTAGAATTTTTACAATATTTCAATCATCGCTTAAAAGAGATGAATACCGATAACTATCCAAACTATTATGAAAGCAGGGCATACACCTTCTCTTTTTATAAGGAAAATGGCATACATTGCTGCCAATACCACTGGGGACCACCCCCAGAAGTACTCCAGCAGGCAGTGTAAAGGCTAAAAAATTATATTATTTATTTTCATTACTAGAAAATCAGTTATGATACAAATTTATATGTAATAATTGTTCTAATAACCTTTTAATTTCACACAATTCATTAAAAAATAGTATTGCAAATTGCACTCATGCTATAGTGTATTGTACTATAGCACCTGAGGGTAAAAATTATGTTTACATTATTATCCACCAAACCTGTTGCCAATGAACACTACCTGCTTACATTGCAATCGGATGTACGCGCAAGTAAGCCAGGTCAATTTATTAATATAAAGGTTACCAGCAATACTGACCCGCTTCTTCGACGTCCATTCTCAATCTTTGATCACTCAGGTACAAATCTGCAGATTGTTGTTCGTGTTGTTGGGAAAGCTACCCGGCAGATTGCAGTGCTGCACCCCGGAGCAATTGATTGCATTGGCCCTTCAGGTAAAGGTTTTGCGATAGTTACCGGCAAAAAAGCTTTGCTGATCGG
>JAKPOE010000140.1 GCA_029548025.1 Spirochaetota bacterium | reverse complement strand
AATATAGCACTTACCAGCAGCGCACCTTACTATACCATAACCATTAATAATCACTCAATAAATGAACTATGGAACACCAGTGACTTAAAAGACATTTTGCAGCGCTTTGCCGAGGTTGCTCATAAGCGGTACATTCATTTGAAAAAAAATATGGCAAAAACAAAGATGAAGATACGTCGGTAAAGAATTATACTATTTTGCTAATTTTTCCATTACCTTTTTTCGGTATTCATAATCAGGAACATGTATCCCTTTTTGTTCCATGAGTATGGTATAACGCAGTTGTTTTGCATTAAGCTGTTTTACAAGCCCTTCCAGCCGTTTATCATCATCGCAGCAGGCGTTGATAAGCTGCTGTAATGAGTATATATCTTTTCGCAGTTCTACCTCTTCAGGAATGATGCCTGCATTCTTCATTATTTTATATGCCATCCTGATATCAGGCGGAATAGTATCCAGTTCATCCCGTGGAAGAGGTTTCCCCATCCCCGGAAGGTTATCAAACTCACCTCGCTCCATGGCGTCACGGATACGCTGTTCAGCTATCAGTTCAAAGATGTACATGGATTTCAGTAGCCTTTTTTAGAACGTTCTTAAAAAAAATTCTATTGTAAATTATTTCCCATTCAGCAGGGGTATAGATCAAACAATCAACAGGCACACAAACGTATGACTCAATGTCATTGAAGTCATCATACCGATCAAAAAAACGTTTATCCGTTTGTTTGATGACAATCAAGTCAACATCACTTTTCCCTGTCTGTGTATTACGAGCAAATGGACCAAAGAGGATAACCCTATCAACACCCTTTGACAAAAAGTTATGCTGTAATTGCGATATAACATGTTCTTTAAGCACCATAACAGTAAAGTAACGATATAGTGACGATGATGTCAATAGTATTTTTTTAACAATATGCCGCTATACCGTAATCCATCAACCTCTTTTGTTCGATAAATAAAAAAAGGAAGCGAAAAATATGAAACCTCTACTCTATATAGTACCTATTCTTATGCTGTCACATCTTGCATTTGCCAATGAGTACTGGCAGCGCCAGATAGAGTCTTTGCAAAAAGAACAGAAACAGGTGCACAAACAGCCATACGCCTCGTTTGTGCTTGAATATATTGATGCTCGTTTGGCAATGGCACAGGAACTGTCAGCCCTGTACCACGAAAGCTTAAACAATAAACACAGTGAGCACGCCGCAACCACCCATTATGTAACCGTTTTATCCCAATGTTTTGATGATGCAGCCATTAACATAACACGACAGCAGGTTATACAACAGTTACAACCATTGCAAACATCTGATACAATAGATTGCACCACCAATGACTACTACATCATTCATACCGAGCTGGTGCTTGCCTCCATAACCAGCTATACCAGCACAGGCATAGAAGAAAAAGACAACGATACCATGAACAACGATATGTCCGCGCCAGGTGCACCGCCTATGGCAAACCTGTCAGCAAGCGTCAGGTTTAACGAGCTATACCAGAAGGCTTGCCATACAAAGCAAAAGGCTGAGTACATACAATCTATTCTTACCCTGTGCAGCGGCGATACAACATCGACCGCTCAATACATGCACAATCCATCATTGCTGCTGCAGCTGTTCCCATCACTTGCAGCAAAAATACATACAAAAACTATCTATAGCAATGTTTATAACTCCGGCAATGGCATACCATATCAGATAACTATCCCCCACGAAATAGATAGCCAGAAAGCAGTAAACGACATTAACGCAAAACGAGATGAGCTCATTGCAACCAGCACTGTACCAACCAGTGAAATTGACGCAATAGCACATGCATACATTGATCCAGTACATGATGCCATTGCCGAACAGCAAAAACTTCTTGCCACCATGCAAAGCATAAACGGGATAACCATTGAAAATGAGGAGGCGCTTAACACATTTATTGAGCATTATACCACGCAATCGCGCTATCTTCTGGATTATGCACAGGCAAATACGCTCTACTGCAATCTTGTACAGTTCAAGGAACCAGCAATTGATTATCAAAAGCGCTATGAGCATATTGCAACGCTTGCCCATCAATTGCAACAACAAACAATTGCGGGCGATAGCTCCGGTAAAACCATGCCTGCTATTGAACGCATTGTTTCAATATTAAAGGCATTTGCCTGCACCCAGCATAAAAAAGAAAACGATGCTGCCGTACAAAACCTTATGCAGTCACTGCACACCATCAAAGAAGCTATACGCAGCCGTTGTACAGCGCCTGAAAATAATAACCTGAACCCTGCACTCTGCAGCAGGGAAATTGCAGCAGGCATTGAAACAATAGAAAAAGGCATACACCTTTTTCAGAGCCAGCACTATGCAAAAGAGGCTTTGATAAACTATGCAACGGTGGTTAATGAAGCATTTGAGCAGGCTTCAACAGGTTACGGCAGCAACATACTGCAGCAGATAGTTACCCTGCAAAGTGCCATTCCAGCGGTCAGCAACTTTGATATTCAAAAAATCATCACTGAATATACCGGCCAGTGTTACCTGCTGCGCAAATTGCGATACGACTGTGCATCACTGGTGCAACGATTACAGTTCTTTGAAAAGCAGGGCATTGCTATGCCTCAAAAAGATAAAGCCTTTCAGTTGCTGGAAACCATGAAAACCCTGCAACCCCTGTATAGCGTTGATGTTTACAAATATACAATGAATCAGAACAATATCATCATTATTGACCGGCAGTGTGCAGCAGCCTTAACAAGGATATCACAAAAAAATAAAATGCTTACCGCAAAGGATATATAAAGCATACAATGTCATTGCGTTATTGTACGGTACAGCAGTCTTGAATGAATAAATAAATAAAACAATAGCAGAAACAATAGTGTGTAGCACAACCCAATGATATCCCCATCCATTAAAAATTGAATAATTGCAACGCACATAAAAAATATTTTTACATGGCTGTCATTGCCTGATATACTTATAAGTACATTGTTGCAACATTAAGGATAATTATGAACATAGCTGTAGCCATGAGCGGTGGCGTTGATTCCTCAGTTGCCGCTGCTCTGCTTGTTAAAGAAGGACATAACGTCATTGGACTTACTGCAAAGATTTTACTGTGCTCAGAGATGGATGGCAGCCAGCCCCGTTTTGATGTTTGCTGCAGCCCGGAAAACCTGCATGATGCAAAAAAGGTAGCAAACAGTTTGGGAATCCATCATTACACTGTTAACCTTGAAGATGAATTTTATTGCAACGTTATTGAACCTTTCTGCAACGAATATTGCAGCGGCAGAACACCAAGCCCCTGTATCAACTGCAACACCTCTATAAAATTTCCAAAACTGTTGCACCATGCAAAAGAATTAGGCTGCGATGCGCTGGCAACAGGACACTATGCTTCCGTGTGTAAAAATAGCCGCTATTACATTAAACGCGGAAAAGATGCTGATAAAGACCAATCGTACTTTTTATTTAATCTGAATCAGGAAATACTTGCTCATGTGTTGCTGCCACTGGGGCTTTACACAAAAGAGGCAATCAGGGCGATAGCTCATGATATGGGGCTTCATATTGCAGGTAAGCCCGAAAGTCAGGAGGTGTGTTTTGTTCCGGATAACGACTATCCCCGCTATATAGAGCAGCACATTGGCAAAAGGCTGCCTGCTGGCGATATAGTAACAACCGACGGAAAGGTTATAGGCAGGCATAACGGCATTCACCGGTATACAATAGGGCAGCGGCGGGGACTTGGCATTGCATGGCAACATCCTCTCTATGTCGTGGCAATTGATGCTGCAAACAATCGCATTATTGTGGGAAGCAACGATGAGCTTTTATCCAGCGGACTTATTGCTTCAGGCATAAACTTTATGAAGGCAACCGCATTAAACAATACACCGGTATGGATAAAAACACGCTCCACGCAAAAACCATGTAAAGCTACTGCAACAACAGATAATGGCAGGCTCATCATAACCTTTGACCAGCCTCAGAGCAGTATAACTCCAGGACAGGCGGTGGTTTGCTATGATGACGACGGTGCAATACTGGCAGGCGGGTGGATAAAGGAAAAACTATAGAGTATTATTTATCTTACTATTAAAAGTACTTTTAAGGATACTATTGTGATTATCAGAGCAAATGATATAAAAACAAAAGGGGTTCTTTTGTTTGAAAAGCTAATAGCGCCAGGTGAGGATATCATTATTAATGTACGGGGCAAAAATAAATATGTGGTGCTGGACATTGAACGCTACAAACAATTGCGTGAATTAGAACTTGATACAGCTTATGAAAAAGTTATGGATGATATAAAAGCTGGCAACTATAAAAAACAAACCGCCAGAGAGCATGTTGATGATATCATAAATGAACTATACAATAATAATAACAGAGACATACCGTAAAAAAGTCATTAAATTCTTCAGGAAACACCGTGAAATGATACATACGTATGCAAAAGTATTATCTATTCTGGAAACAAATCCCTATCATCCATCATTACGACTGCATAAATTACAGGGAAAATTACATGAATACTATTCCATATCATTGGATACACAGTACAGGATGCTGATTGTATTCAATATTGATGAAAGCACCATCATACCCATTGATATTGGAACGCATGATGAAATATAGTGAAAGTATATTGACATACTATCACAACGGTAATGGCAAACATTTTAATAATACTCCCTGTGCCAGTCAGCACTTATACGGATTATAGTCCTTTACAAAATGCTGTATAAGGCTTTTGCATTCTACAGCGCTTAAGCTTTGAACATGGTCAGCCTTTAATGATACCACCTCGTTAACCAGCTCCTTATCAACACCATTGTGCGCTATTGTATAAATTTTAGTATGCGCTGTTGGCACAAGCTCTTCGCCCTCATTCCATAATTCTTCCTGCAGCTTTTCACCGGGGCGCACTCCTGTATATACAATAGGGATATCAACATCAGGCTGGTATCCTAAAAGTGCAATCAAATTGCGCGCCACCTCTTCAACACGATACTGTTTTCCCATATCAAGAACAAAAATCTCCCCGCCCTGTGAAAGCACCGTTGCATTGATAACAAGCATCACCGCCTCCGGTATGCTCATAAAATAGCGCGTCATATCAGGATGGGTAATGGTTACCGGACCTCCTTTTGCAATCTGCTTATAAAACAACGGTATGACCGAGCCGCGGCTGCCAATGACATTGCCAAAGCGCACACAGCATGTACGCATACTGTTGTTATAAGCCAGCGTAACCATCTCGGCAATACGCTTGGTTGCGCCCATGACGCTTACCGGATGCACCGCCTTATCAGTAGAGATACATACAAACTGTTTAACGCCAGCATGTTTTGAAGCCTCCAGCACCGTTACTGTTCCAAGACAATTGTTGCGAACAGCTTCCTGAGGATTTTGCTCCATGATATCAACATATTTATGCGCAGCAGCATGAAATACAATATCAGGCTTTTCGTTATTAAGAATATACCGCATTCGCGTTGCATCATTGATGTCGGCTATATAGTATCGGATGTCAGGCTTATCAAAATATTTTGCATAATCATTCAGCATCAATGTTAAATTATATATTGAATGCTCGCCCCTGCCCACCGCTACAATAGTTTTTGCTCTGAAATGTAAAAGCTGCCTGCACGCCTCGGAGCCTATACTTCCGCCTGCACCGGTAACAAGCACCACCTTACCGGCAAAGAATTGCTCAATAGCATTGCTGTCAACCTGTATTTCCTGGCGCCCTATCAGCTCTTCAACGCCAATACCCTTGAGCTC
>JAKPOE010000110.1 GCA_029548025.1 Spirochaetota bacterium | reverse complement strand
GATTTATTTATCTTTACGACATTCGTAAAAACACAATAAGATTATTAACCAAAAAGGAGGTTATATGAAGATTAAATATCTCATATTGCTATTACCCATTATCATGATCTTTTCAACGGTAACATTTTCTCAACAGGCAACAGAAGAAAATGTTATACAGCCCGATGTACAGAGCCCTGTTTCTCCTGAAGTACAAAAGGAAGAAATAGTTACAGCAGCCCTTAAAGCTGTATCGTTTAATAATGGCGTTAACACCTTTGTAAATTCAAAGGTTAAATTTGAACTGATTGCCAAAGACAATATTGCCACTGATAAGATATTGTATAAATTGGATGACGGCAGTGAGCTTGAATATAGAGAGCCTTTTACCATTTATGATGAAGGGAAGCACGCCATTTCATATTACAGTATTGATAAGGTTGGTAATAAGGAAGATATTAAAACTTTTAAAGTGATCGTTGACAACACATCGCCGGTAGTTAATGTAGCTGTTTCTGCACCGGTTATTAAATCGGGTGACAAGCTGTATGCCTCTAAAAACTTTACCTTTACCATTGATGCAAAAGATGCTCTATCAGGTGTACAGTCACTGGAATATAGCTTTGATAAAACCAGCTATCAGCCTTACCTTACCGCGTTTACCATTCCGGTTGAAGGCGCTATTACGCTGAGTATCAAAGCTACTGATAATGTTGCCAATTATACTGAGAAATTTGTCATGACTGCAAAGGATGAAAATGGCAATCCCATTGATTTAACCGATGGCAATGTTGCAGTATACGTTGATAACAAAGCACCTCTGGTAGAGATACGTGCTGATAAAGAATTTTTAGAAAAAGATGGCAAAAAGGTTGCAACAGTTGATTACAACTACACAGTTTCTGCAAGCGATACAGAATCTGGACTTTCTTCAATACTTGTGCGTATGGACGGCAAGGGCGAATTTAAAGCATATACAGGAACAATCAAGTTTGATACCAATGGCGAACACATGATCGAAGCAAAAGCCATTGATAAAGTAGGCAATGTATCTTCAACTGCTGTATTATCAGTATTTGTTGATGTCATTGCACCAGAAACATTAATTAAATCTGTTGAATAATATATTATTACAGCAACACCATGGTGCACAGCACTGTGGTGTTGCATTTATATTCAGGCACTGAACTATGTTTATTGATACTATAAAATATGATTCAATACTTGTTATAACTCCTCATGAAGATATTATACGAGAAAATTCTGAAGATATAGAATTGGCTGTTAAAAATAATTATAACAAAAGTATAACCGATATAATACTTGATTGTAATCATGTTCAATATATAAACAGCTTTTCATTAGGTACTCTGGTAAAGATTCACCAGAACTTGCAGGAAAATAATTGCAAACTACATTTTCTTAATGTTGCTCCTTCCATTAAAACGCTTTTCAAGATAACCCATGTGCTTGATTATTTTTCAATCCTGAACTCAATTGATGAAGTAAAAGAAAAATCAAAATAATATCCCGGTATCCTTTTTATTTTTTGCAAAATAATATTTTTTATAGTAGTTTTGTGAAAGAAACGAATTCCCCATCATTTCATAGATAACACCTATATTATATAATGACTCAATATATGATGAATCAAGGGTATATGCTTTCTTAAAACAACTGACTGCATTCATATAGTGTTTGCTAAAAAAGTATGCAAAGCCTAAATAAAACCACCCGTTAGCCGATGAAGCATCAAGCGTTACTGCGATAGATAAATGTTTGGCAGCATTTTTTATATCACCAGTATAAAGACATACCTTCCCATAACCATAGTGTGCATAAAAATAATAAGGATTTATTGAAGCAGCTTTCAGGAAAAGTTCACCTGCTTCGTTATAATTGTTGTTTTTTGCATACATTTTAGCTTCGTTACATAACGAAGAGGAAAATTTTGAATCATCAGATTGTAGTAGCAATAATAATGTTATTATTATTTTATTGAGCATCAGGAATCATCTGGCGAAGTGTTTCAAACAAAAATGTATCTATCTGTTTGCTATAAAAAGTATACAATGTAAATACTATCCATACCAGCAATGTGAATATGCACATAAATTTCAGCAGGCGTTCAGCACCCACATCATCAGCCTTATAAAAGATAATGATAAGTGCCAGAGGCCAGAGGAAAAACATATTTGCAAATAATAGCCCGCTGAATTCTTTTATAAAGGCGATAGTTACCATATACCAATCTTTTTGAAATTGTTTAAATCCCTTCAAAAGGTCTTTATAAAAAAACCATATATAAAACCCATATATCCCTGATGCTGCTATCTTCCATAGTATTTCTATCCGTGGACGCATCCACAATAGCACTACAGATAATCCCCATATAACTGAGAACATCATCATAGATGTTGAAAGCATTGTTGTATTCATGCTAAACAAATCCTCATTTTGATAGATAGCAGGCTAATTCAATTGCCCGTTTCATACTATTAAACTGAGCACAATTTTTTCCTGCAATATCAAATGCTGTTCCATGATCAACAGAGGTCCTTACTATAGATAGTCCTGCTGTTATATTCACACCTTCATCAAAAGCTACCATCTTGAATGGTATTAGTCCCTGGTCATGATAGAAAGCTATAACACAATCGTAGGTTTGCCATCGTTGTGGCATAAATAATGTATCGGCAGAAAACGGTCCTTCAATAAGAATACCGTTATTTACGGCATCCTTTACTACCTTTGCTGTTACATCGGTGTCAAAGGCACCAATAGCACCTTTATCCCCACAATGTGGATCAAGCCCGCATATAGCCAGCACCGGTTGCTTATGCAATATCTTTTTGAGATACTTATTGCAAATTTCTACTGTTGTTAAAATTGATTCATAGTTGATATGATATGACAGCGTATATACCGGCACATGGGTTGTAACAAGAAGCACATTGTATCTTCCTGAATACATGAGCATTCTTGGATTAGGTTCATGGATGCGCTGCGCAATATATTCGGTATGCCCAATAAATGGCACCCATTTTTCTATCAGCGATTTATTAACCGGGCCGGTTACCATAGCATCGACTATATTCTTTTTCCATAAATCAATAGCCGCATCAATATAGCATAAACTTTCTTTACCTGTCAGTTCATTACCATTTGAAGGATTAGGTACCGGTCCATCAAAATCAACCGTAACATAACAGGGTTTATCTATAGTGTGTATTCTTTGCAAGTCATTGAGTGCTATGCTATCCCATGGAAGCATTATATCATGATAATGTTTTATAAGCACTTCCGTTCTGCATATAATCAGGGGAACAAACAATAATGCAGAAAAGTTGCTTAGAGCTTTTAACGTAACTTCCGGTCCAATACCTGCCGGATCACCAATAGTGATTGCTATTACAGGTACTTTATTCTGCAAGAAACTCCTCTGGGATTAATTTATTTTTTTCATATTCACTTTCAATAAGATCTTTTGCAGAAATTTTAAGATCATTAGCTATTGTGCAACGCCCTTCCAGAATCACACCGTTTTGTATGATAAGCTCGGGAGTTTTGATATCACCATAAATTTTTGCGGTAGGCATCAATAGTACTCTGTTTGTAGCATTGATATTGCCAATAACAAGCCCCTCAATAATGACCGATACTGCGTTAATATTGGTTTTTACCTTACCATTTGGACCTATATAGAGCTGATCAGCCTGTAAATACTTGCCTTCAAAACGCCCATCTATACGCAATGATCCATTGATTAAAAATTTCCCGCTAAAGTATGAATCTTCACCAATAACATTATTTGCAACATCACCACCTGATTTTGCTAAAGCCATGAATGTACCTACCCTTCAATTTTTTTATCACTGGTAAATAATAATTATATTAATGTCAAGATGAAATTTTACTTAGAATTTTGTTTTATCAGGCACTTTAATGATTATCAAAACTTCCTTAACAAAAGCTTTTAAATGGCGCAAAGCTTCCTTTACCGCTAAACCTTCAAATGTTTTATATACATCATATTTAGCATATGTTATTATATCATCAGCATTAAGAACCATGGTGCCGTTAAATTCCAGATCAGCCAGTATTTTGGTTATAAAATCATTAACATTTTTAAAAAAGGCAAAAAGATCGATTAAAAAGAGCCTTCCCTGACGAGAACGCATTAAATTTAATTGAGAAATATGTGCACTGCTGTTTGCTTTTTCAATATCATCAACTGTTTGTTGAAATATTTTTAATGCCCTCTGGCATTCATCCAATTTTCGGTATAACGTATCACGTTCCAGAGAATTTGAATAGTCTAATTTTGTATATTGATCAGCTATTACTCCCCATATTTTTTCTGAAAAATGTTTTAAAATACTGGCAGCAATATTAATCTCACTGTCATCTTTAAAATTTGATATTTTCTCTATCTCAATATCTTTTAAATACTCA
>JAKPOE010000069.1 GCA_029548025.1 Spirochaetota bacterium | reverse complement strand
CAGAGCACTTTAATAGTCAATCGTTCATTGGACGGGAAATATTCCGGTTTTACTGTAGCACTTATCTTCCCTGCTATCACAGAAAAACCCCGTTCTTTTGCCACATCTGTTGAAAAACCGGTTGCAGCAATCTCCAGACTGCCTATCACGGTAACAAAGGTACCGGCCGTACCTGCATAAACTAAATTTCCGCCCAAACCATTTTCGGCAGCAACAACACCCTGCTTGTATGCTGATGTCGCAAGTTTTACAGGCAAAGGCTTTTTATCAATAACCGACCAGCATTCAATACAATCTCCAGCAGCATATACATCAGGGCAAACCTGTAGATTATCAGTAACTATCGCCCCACCTTTTGATGTTTTCAATGATGAGGCAATAGCCCAATCACAGTTGGGTGCAAAACCACAGGCAATAATAATGATATCTGCATTGTACTGTTTATCATTGGTAATGGCAATGAAATTATTATTTTTTTCAATGGCATTGACCGTATTATGTACTACAAGATTAATATTGTTGTGTTTGCAGTAGTCTGCCACTATTGATGCCATATCACTGTCCAGCGCATTGGGCAGTACGTCCTTTGCTTCAATGACAGTGACCTCCAATCCATTGGACTGCAGAGCATACGCCATTTCAAGACCAATAGCACCTGCTCCAATAACCAGCGCCCTTTGTTTACCGTGTAAAGCACTTTTGATAGCAAGCAAATCCTGAACGGAAGAGAGCGTATACACACCATTGTTATAATATTTTTTGATATTAACAATGGGTGGCACCAAAGGCTTATAACCAGTACAAATAATTGCTCTGTCAAAGTTTACCAATTGTTCATTGTTGCCTGATGTAACAATAAGTTTATGATTTGCAGCATCAACCAATTGAACCGTTCCCGTTATCTTTTCAACATTCATGCGGTTGAGATAGATATCCTGACTCAGATGTTCATAGCTAACAATCCCTTCCAGTGCATAGGGCAACCCGCATGGATGCACAATATCCTTTTCTTTTGGATCAATGACCACAACTCGTGCTTTTGGATTAATCCGCTTTACCGTTGTAAGTGCAGAAAACCCCGCACTGCCCAAACCGGCAATAATTATTGTTGTTTGTTCCATGTAATGTACACTTTAAATAACTATATCTTCCTATGTAGTATATATATCACTTATAAAAACACACTAGTATGAAGCTATTATTTTTAAAACCTGAAAACTAACTACTGGAGAAAGCATGAATACAAATAATTTTTTTAATACTTATGAAATATATGGCATATAGTCAATAAAAAAAATTTTATTGTTTTCAGTGTTTAATGGATGTTTATCAAATTTCATTGATAAAACGGTACAATAGTATTTTATACTCTTACTACAATTATACAGGTACTATACAATGGATCAACAGGATATTTGCTGGAAACAACGATTAAGCAATTTTTCAAAGGCTCTTGATCAATTGACAAAATTTATTGATAAAGGTCAATTAAATGAGTTAGAAGAACAGGGATTAATTAAAGTATTTGAATATACTTATGAATTGGCATGGAATGTAATAAAGGATTATTTTGAATCGCAGGGCGAAACAGGTTTAACAGGTAGTCGCGATGCATTTCGTATGGCTTACAAACGAGGTATTATTGATGATGGAGAGATATGGATGGATATGATTAAAAGTCGTATTCTTACCAGCCATACTTACGATGAGAAAATAGCAAATAAGATTTCTTCATCAATAATGTATTATTACTATCCACAATTTAGAAAACTTCATGATTTTTTAAAAAAATTATTGGACAAAAATAATGCCTGATAAATTTGGACTTAGTATTGATACAATAAACAAATTATATACTGTATTTTCTAAATATTCAGAAATTGAAAAAGCAATTATTTATGGTTCCAGAGCAAAAGGAAATTACAAAAATGGATCTGACATTGATTTAACATTAATTGGCAGTAGTGATTTAAACCTTACCACTTTAGGTAAAATCATGACTGGTATTGATGATCTTCTTCTCCCCTACACGGAAGATTTATTTCTATACAATTATCTCAACGATCCGGATATACTGGATCATATTCGGCGAGCTGGTAAAATATTTTACAAAAAAAATAAGCTATAAACTGCTTCGCTTATATTCTCCTACCCTGCAATGAGCATAGCGTGTGGGGACAGGTATACGGTACTTCCCCGTACACTGCATTATAATATCTGCTGCTTCATCAATCCCTACTCTATGTCCCGGTGATACAAAAATTGGTTTTACGTTAGTACGCGTTCGTAATACCACACCAATTTTTTTGTTGTTTTTGTCATACAGGTATGCTCTGTCACCCTTAGTAATCCCCGGCTCCTCATAATTCCCATAGAGCCGTGATTTTGCACAGCCAATTGCAGGCACATCAAGTACTACACCAATATGGCTTGCAATGCCAAAGCGCCGGGGATGTGCAATCCCCTGCCCGTCAAAAATAAGAATATCAGGTTTTTCCGTAAGCTTTTCAAATGCTTTCAGCACCAGCGGTCCTTCCCTGAACGACAGCAAGCCCGGCACATAGGGAAAGGTTATGGGGTCAGAGCTAAAAACTTCATCAATGAGCACAAGCGATGGGTATTCAAAAACTGCGATGATGCAAAAACCAATGTTTTGTGGGGTCAGAGCAATATCAATACCAGCAACAGTGGTAATGGTATCAGGCTTCCCTGCTGTTATTACCGTTGTGGCAAGGTTTTCCTGAATGGCTATTGCTTCAGAAACGGAGCATTCCCAGCGGTGATAATTCATAAAGGCTCTGACCCCCATGCATTACATAGTTATATCATCAAAATTTGTCAAGTCAAGATGCTGGCATATTTTTATTGTGTTCGATAGCTCATGGTATTACCTGGCATCGGCAAGCTGCTATACCTGCAGGGAATAACATGGATAGTGTTATGCTCATAGTATTGCATACTATGTAAACTTATAACATTGCATCTATGGTTGATATGATTAATTTTTTAATGAAAATACATGACAACAGTATAATTTATGGTTAACCGACGACAATAGCTCTATAATTAATGTAAAGAGAAACAAAATCTTTGACTACAAAGAGTATTGTACTATGTACAACATGGGTACACTGATATGAAAAAAGATGAGATAAATAAAAACGTATTATCAATTAGTTTACAACATAATTGTCTACCGTGCTCACTTTCGTTGTAGGTTAGCAGGCATGCACAATGTTATATACAATTAATCGCATAATCGCAAAAATAGGAAGCATCAACAAGTATGAAATCCAACAGTCACTATGTTCATGAATCAAAATTGTTAAACAACATCTTTCGTTCACTTCACTATAGAAATTATCGTCTTTTTTTTGCCGGTCAAGGCATCTCACTCATTGGAACATGGATACAACGAATTGCCATGCCATGGCTGGTATATCATCTTACCGGTTCAGCTTTTTTATTGGGGCTGGTAGGTTTTGCCGGTCAAATCCCAACTTTTTTATTAGCTCCGTTTGCCGGAGTTTTAACGGATAGATGGAATCGCTATTACATTCTGGTGGTTACGCAGATTCTTTCAATGGTGCAGGCTTTACTCCTTGCATTTCTTTATTTCATAGGTTCCATTGAGGTATGGCATGTTATTGTGTTAAATGTATTTCTTGGTTTAGTTAATGCCTTTGACATGCCTGCGCGCCACTCATTTATAGTTGAAATGGTAGAAAAAAAAGAAGACCTTGGCAATGCAATAGCCTTAAATTCTTCAATGGTCAATAGTGCACGGTTAGTGGGACCTGCCATTGCCGGTATCCTGATTGCTTACGCTGGCGAAGGGACCTGCTTTTTAATTAATGGGTTGAGCTACATATTTGTTGTTACATGCTTATTACAGATGAATGTTGCACCAGAAAAAAAAGACAGGCAAAGCACCCATATATTCGCAGAACTAAAAGAAGGATTTTTATATACGTTTGGACTTGCTCCCTTACGATATGTTATACTCCTCCTTGCATTGGTTAGCCTTATGGGAACACCCTATACGGTACTTATGCCCGTTTTTGCCAAAGAAATACTTCATGGAGGATCACATACTTTTGGTTTTCTCATGGGGGCTTCAGGGCTTGGCGCTTTGATGGGTGCAGTATACCTTGCTTCCAGAAAAAGTGTGTTAGGGCTATGGAAGATTATTCCTTTATCAGCAGCTATTTTTGGTTTTGGGCTCATTGCTTTTTCATTATCCCGCATATTTATTCTTTCTTTACTATTAATGGTAGCCATTGGACTTGGGATGATAACACAGATGGCATCAAGCAATACCATTTTACAAACCATTGCCGATGATGATAAACGAGGCAGGGTTATGAGCTTTTATTCAATGGCATTCATGGGCACAGCACCTTTTGGCAGCATCTTAGCAGGATGGCTTGCAGATTTAATAGGTGTTCCCAATACTATCGCAATAAGCGGTGTGACATGTATTATAGGTGCTCTCATCTTTGTAAAAAAACTTCCAGAACTGAAGAAGGGTGTTCGGTCAATATACGTCAAACTTGGTATTATTCCCGAAATATCAAGGGGAATTCAAACTGCAACTGAATTAACCGTACCTCCTCAGGAGTAAAACTATCATCTTGACTCTATCACATTTTTTATTCCAATATTTACCAGTGATTGAGTAAACGTAATAGACATCTTCCGTAGCCCATAATATGTAATTTTGGTGCCATAGAAGTCTGTTGCTACTTTATCAGGTGTTACTGCAGCGCTGCAATGTAGCATGTCCTGAATCGTCATCCTCTGAAAATGGATGGGATTGTACCAGAGATCATAATTCTTTTCCCATATACGTTCTATAAAAATCATAATCAGGGCTCTGACCCCATTATCCTTACGCAAGGAGCCGATCTTTGCACCCAGCTCATCGATAATCGTTCTGTTAAGTGCATTCTTCACTTCATTTCTGTTGATATAACAACAAGCTACTGCATCTTTTACCTGTGTTTCAATGTATTCCATGCTGACCTCATGGTTATATCATGGATTTAAAGCTACCATCAAGAATTTCAGGCTCCGGATTGATATAGCTAAGATTATATGCTGCGCTGAGCCACTGCAGGCGCCGGGCTATAAGGTTATGGTCAATACCCGCTGCTGTTTTAAAAGGGCCGGGCTGATTCATGCCTGCTTCCTGGCCCCTGTCAATATCCTCAGCACTCCGGGCAACCTTTTCTTTTAAAACGCGTATAGCTTCATTCAACTGTACCGCTAACGGGTCAACCGGCTTTATGATATCTGTTTTGTGCGAGGTGTCTATTATAGCCTTACCACCCTGCCACGCATAGATGCCCTTACCTGTTTTCATCCCCAATTCATTTTTCTTCATACGATCGGTGATAAATCTTCCCGGCTTCCATTGTGGCGATAGTTATCGGTATGAGTTTTTGAGGCTAAAAATTTTTTTACTGTCAATGAAAATCCCATGCAATGAGAAAATGATGAAAATTGCACACATAATAGCATATAACCATATACCGTATACAAAATAATTGTGTACAATACAAAACATAACATGATAGTATGGCAACACACCTATAAACAATAACTATCGAACATGAGGATTATGCAATGAACACTACGCTTGATGTCAAATCGCTGGAAAACTGGCTATGGGAAGCCGCCTGCAAAATTCGTGGACCAGTTGATGCACCTAAATACAAGGACTACATCCTGCCGCTCATCTTTTTTAAGAGGCTTTCGGATGTGTTTGAGGATGAACTTGACCGATTGTCGCAGGATTATGGCTCAAAGGAAACTGTCGAAAAGCTACTTGCTCAGGATCACAAACTTGTTCGTTTCTATCTTCCCAAAGATGCCCGCTGGGAAGCTGTTGCAAACCATACAACCAATGTGGGAGAACATCTTACCAACGCTGTTCGCTCTATCGCACACGAAAATGCCAAGCTTCAGGGCGTGGTGGATACGGTGGATTTCAATGCTACAACTTCCGGGCAGCGAATTCTTGGCGATGATATATTGAAGGAACTCATCAACGTGCTGAGCAAATACCGCCTTGGTTTAAATGATGTTGATGCTGACATACTAGGGAGAGCCTATGAATACCTGCTGCGAAAATTTGCCGAAGGTTCCGGTCAGAGCGCGGGCGAATTCTATACTCCTGGCGAGGTTGCCATCCTGATGTCGCACATTCTCGATCCTGAACCTGGTAATGAAATCTACGATCCCTGCTGTGGTTCGGGAGGACTCCTCATCAAGTGCTTTCTGCGCTTCAAGGAAAAATACGATGCTAATCC
>JAKPOE010000048.1 GCA_029548025.1 Spirochaetota bacterium | reverse complement strand
TAACCTGCAAGCCCTGAACAGCATGCAATTAAAAATGTTATCTTCAATGGAACATTCATAGTGTTAAAAAGTGCAAGATCTAAAAGAAGTTTGTAGCCAATAACCCACCACACAATCATGCCCGGATTGGTTATGGCAATGGTAAACCCGGTTAAAAACGATGTACGTTTTTTATAATGTATATGCGTTTTAAGATGAGGCGGGATATGTTTGTGCTCGCGGTATGAGCGGTACAATAATGCTATGATAACGACTATGCCCAGAGAGTAGGTAACAACCTGCACATCGTGCTGATGCAAAAAATTTCCAATGCCAAAAAGAACAAGGATACCGTAGAAGAGGTCCGAGGTAACCGAACCCAGCGCCACCGAGATTGCTGGCTTAAGATGCCCATTAATGGCTTTTTTTATAACCTCAAGCTGAACGGCACCAACAGGCACTGAAGAAACAAATCCAATAAAAAGCCCAAACGCAAAAAGGAAAAAGATGTGAAGTGTATACATGCCATACCCTATTAAAATGGAATCATAATCTATACGATACAAATTATGTATAAAAGTTGCAAGTATTTTTTAAAATTTTACGAAATACATTTTTGGTAAGTATTTTTTGTATATTAACAGTGCTTCCCAAACCTTATAAGCAAAACGATTGAGAAAAATATGTCATTTATTTTGTTTCTTCTTTTGCTCCTCTATTTCCTGTGGTGTTAGTTTTTTCCCTTTCAATATAATCTTCCGTATTGATTCTTTAGAAAAGTCATCTTCAAAAACAATGGTTGAACCATGATACACCTTGCAATTGTCAATGATGGGAATGCAGTTTTTTGATGCAAAGCCAATGCTGCCACCTTCCAGTTTTTCATTAAGCGTGTGCGATAGTACCTGTTTATTATCCACCAGTACTGCAATGGATGTGTTGTTTATAGTGATGGTCAGCGTATATGGTTGCCCGTAAGCAAGATGCACATCGCTGGAGGCAAGTGTGGTGATGATGAAGTTGCCCTTAGCCTGCTTTGGCAGTGTTGTATCCTTTATGTCAGACTGTATAATACTAATAGTTGTGATGCAGGAATCATTGCCGGTAAATTGCACAGCATAAAACTGGCGATAATCAGTTGCATTAAAAAAGGTAAGATAGGTAGCAGTGCCCTGCGGTGCATCAAGCGTTAGGGTATGCGTTAACCTGGTAAATACAATAGCACTATTGGTAGATATGATGGCGTTACAATTAATAAGCGGGCTATAATCAAAGTTGAATGCTTTGCTGCGGTTTTCTTTAAGGTAGGATTCTTTGTTATCAGTAACAACCGACCAGTTTCCCGATATTTGCTGCCATATAAAGTCCGAAGCCTGCAATAGCGTGGTGCCAATGCCAATCAGGCACACTGTTAAAACAAGTACGATAGTTTGATATTGTTTCACGGTGACACTATTTTGTTCATATGCTTATTTTAAAAAAAATCATGGATCTACTGAAACTGAATCGATTGTATATACTTCAGAAGAACCTTCATGCAAACTGAGCGAACTGCTACTGGTTTCCTTAATAATAACCGTTCCTTCCCGGAATCCTGAGCCCTCATCGATGCTTGCGATAACAATTCCATATAATGCATTAACCTTTTTTGACTCAGTTTTAGTTTGGTCAGCATAGCCGTTTTCTGTAGTCCATTGCTGGTCATCATTTGCCCATATAATATCATTTATTGGATTACCAGCAGCATTAAACCATGCCAGCTCAGTTGTGTCATCATTAGTACAGCCAATGCCAGCTGTCACTATAAGGCTTGCTATTATTATAGTTATTATACGGTACTGTGTCATGATTTCCTCCAGATTGTATAGTCAGAGTTCATCTTCTTTTTCATTGTTTGTAATTCATCAGGAATTATCTTTGATATTTTTATTATCGCATCATCAATGCCATTTCTGCTCATCTTCTTTGCAATGTCCAACCGCTCTTTTGTCATCCCATGCACTAAACCCTGTTATCTGCCCTGGGTAATACCCGCTTTTAACCCTTTCTTAATCCCTTCTTCTCTGCCTTGCTGATGTCCTTCAGGATATCCTTCTCTTTTATAATCTTCATTTATTTTTTGCAGTGATGTATATAATATCGTTTGTGCTTCCTGAACGTTTGATAAATGCTCTTCAATCTCTGGTATATCTCTGGTATTGTGTTAATCATACCATGAGTGTGCAAATAATGCATAAACCATGTCAACAATGTCCGCAGTATATACGGCTCTTTATTATAATGATACAGCAGTTCTATAATTTTGTCAAGTGTTTTGAAAAACTGCTGTTTATCACTGGTTTCCAGTAAAAATACGGTTCATGATGGTGCTACTGCCCATTGCGCATCGCCACGGTACACTAATGGGAAGGTAACCGGCAAGCGCGTGAGCTTATGGTTATAGATAAGCTCACGGTATAGCCCCATCACATAGGTGAGCATCCTAAAAGTCATAAACTTGTCCACTGTTAACGGGAATTTAATCAAAAGGTATATGTCGGTATCGTCAAGCTGAAGCCTGTAAATAATATCGGCCTTATATACCCTGTCGTGGATAGTGTTTTTTGCCATCGATGCCCCGCCACTATATAGTTATGTGCTATCTATTAATACGCTTGCGATAGAAAAAATTAAAAAGTACATGAGAAAAAATGTAAAAAATTATATAAAAAGTTTTATTGCACCATAGCCGTAAGCCCCACATAGTAACTGCGCTGAGGCATTGCATAGCCGCATGTTTGCTGATACTTTTTATCGGTGATATTTTCAGCTTTTGCATGTATGGTTAGCTGAGGGGTCAGAGCATAGTGAGCTGCAATATCAGCCTTAAAGTAACCATCCAGTGTTACATCAACCGTTGAGTATGTAGCACTGTCATAGTAAGCATCTTTTCGTTTACCAATGTACGTGCCGGTTGCACATATCTCAAATTTGGCGATAGTAACTGTTAATGAGCTATACACCTGATGTTTTGGCCTTCGCATCAATGGTTTATCCGTTGTTTCATCCTCAGTTTTAAGATAGGTATATCCGCCCGATAGGGTCAGAGCCTTCAATGGCGTTATTGTTACCGAGCTTTCGTAGCCATAGGTTTTAACCCTGTTAATGTTGATATACCTTCCTGGATAGGATGAAGAATCGTAATCGATCATATCCTTGTATTTGTTGTGAAAATAAGTCAGATTAACAGTTGCTATCGATAACAATGGCTGCTCAATGCCAATATCATAACCGGTATTTTCCTCCGGTTTCAGGTCCTTATTTTCAACT
>JAKPOE010000027.1 GCA_029548025.1 Spirochaetota bacterium | reverse complement strand
ACGCATGTGTGGAGGTTATGGAACATGCGGCAGGCAGCTTTGCTGTGTTAATCTTAAAGAAGAATTTGAACCGGTATCTATCAAGATGGCAAAAGATCAAAATATGAATCTGCACTCATTAAAAATTTCAGGAATGTGTGGAAGATTACTGTGCTGTTTGGGGTATGAGTTCCATATTTACCGTGAAATCAATGAATCACTGCCTGGTCCTGGCACTCAATTTGTTATTGAAAACATTCAGTTTACCGTTGATGCAATTGATAGCTTAAAGGAATCACTAATATTAAAACACGATCTGCATACAGTGGCAGTTCATCGTGATGATATTATTAACAATAATGGTACATTTATATTGAGCAGTAATGCAATTGAAAAAATAAAGCACTCGCTTGAAGTTGTTATTGAAGATAATTAATGCATTGTGAGGTTTTTTACATGGAAAAACGCTTTTATGTTACCACACCTATATATTATGTAAACGCCGAACCGCATATCGGGCATGCTTACACCACTATTGTAGCTGATTTTTTAAAACGTTTCTACACAATGCTTGGTTATGAAACCTTTTTCCTTACCGGAACGGATGAACACGGTGATAAAATTGTTAAGGCTGCACTGCACAACAATACCCGGCCTCAGGAATATACTGATAAAATAAGCGCAATATTTAAAGAGCAGTGGAAATCCATGGGGATTGAGTTTAACGATTTTATCCGCACTACTGAAGAGCGCCATAAAAAAGTAGTACAGTATGTTTTACAAAAGGTGTATGATAATGGTGATATCTATTTTGGAAGCTATGGAGGATATTACTGCTTTGGCTGCGAACGCTACTTTACCGAAAAAGAGATGGTTGATGGAAAATGCCCCGATCATCAGACAAAACTTGAATATATTCACGAAGAAAATTATTTCTTTAAAATGAATAAATATCAGCAGTGGCTTATTGACTATATCCATGAACATCCTGATTTTATACGCCCTGAACGCTATAAAAACGAAGTGCTTGCCATGCTTGAAGGCGAAGCACTGGAAGATTTGTGCATATCGCGTCCTAAAGCGCGTCTTTCATGGGGTATACCGCTTCCCTTTGATACCAATTTTGTTACCTATGTATGGTTTGATGCATTAATAAATTACATCAGCGCCATTGGTTATCCTGACAGTGATCTTTTTAAAAAATTCTGGCCGGTTTCAAATCACCTCATTGCAAAAGATATCGTAAAGCCTCATGGAATTTTCTGGCCAACAATGCTAAAAGCTGCTGGTATTGAACCATATCAGCATCTCAATGTACACGGCTACTGGAATATGGAAAGCACAAAGATGTCAAAATCATTAGGGAATGTTGTAACACCATCACAGCTTCTGGAAAAATATGGCAATGATCAGATACGATATTTCTTTTTACGCGAGATGACCTTTGGTCTTGATGCAAAATTTTCTGAAGAAGCTATCACCAACAGGATTAACTATGATCTTGCCAATGATTTAGGGAATCTCATTAACCGAACCTTCAATATGGTTCAAAAGTATTGTGATGCTAAAGTGCCTCCCTTTCATAGTGATGAACCTGCTAACCGCGATGACATGCAACAAGCATTACAGGTGTCTATGCATCAATACATTGACTTTGTGCATCAATTCCAGTTTAATATAGCATTAGAACGATTATGGGATTTTGTCAGGTACTGCAATAAATATATTGACGAGAGTAAGCCATGGCAGGTTGCAAAGGAAAATAATGTTAAGAAACTACAATCAATATTGCGCAATCTTTTAGAAGGTATCCATGCTGTTGCCATCCTGCTATCTCCTGTTTGCATAACAAAATCTTCGTTAGTCATAAAGGCACTGAAATCATCAGCACAATGCACCATAGATACTTTACCTGCCATGTCATCATTATCCGATGGCACTACTTTAGATTCACCAGGTATTCTTTTCCCCAGGTTAGAAAAAGAAACTGAAGCTGTAAACAGTGCACACAGTACAAAAAAAGAGGCATTTATGGAAACAACTCCTGAAGGCTTGATTGATATCAAAGACTTTTTGAAGGTTGAATTGCGAATTGCTAAAGTTTTACAGGCAAAGGCT
>JAKPOE010000002.1 GCA_029548025.1 Spirochaetota bacterium | reverse complement strand
GTATAAAAAATCCCCTTTGTTATAAAGGGGATTTTCAATCATCGATATGCCATACTACTATTAATAATTATCACACAGCAACTCAAAATAGCTTTGAGGATGCTGACATGTAGGGCATTTTTCCGGTGCTGAGTTACCCTCATGAATATATCCGCAGTTGCGGCATTTCCATTGTACTTTCTGTTCTTTCTTAAATACTTTGCCCTGTTCAATATTTTTAGCCAGGTCAAGATAGCGCTGCTCGTGGTGTTTTTCAACCTCAGCAACTTTTCTGAAAAGAAATGCAATCTCAGGAAATCCTTCTTCTTCGGCAATCTTTGCTGATTCAGGATAAAGTTTCGTGTGCTCTTCGTTTTCACCGGCTGCAGCAGCTTTCAGATTTTCCAAAGTTGTGCCAATAACTCCAGCAGGATAAGCTGCCTGAATCTCAACCATGCCACCTTCAAGATAACTAAAAAAACGTTTTGCATGCTCTTTTTCATTTTCTGCAGTTTCTAAAAATAATGCGGATATCTGTTCAAATCCTTCTTTTTTAGCAACTGATGAAAAAAAGGTGTAGCGTGTGCGTGCCTGCGATTCGCCTGCAAATGCAGCTAATAGATTTTTTTCAGTTTTTGTTCCCTTTACACTTTTTGCCATTGTTTTATTATCCTCCGTAATGGTAGATTATGCTTTCCACAAACCATGTAAATTGCAGTATTCCCTGACTGCAAATGATGCTGTATCAACCTTAAAAATTGCGACAGGTTTTTCACCTGGTTTTAAAAACTGTCGATATGACTTGCTTCCAGCTATAAGCTGTATCCATTCAATATAGTGCTTTTCCTCCATGGGATGTTCAACACTCCCAACCTGAACTTTTATTCCATCAGATGTTTTTTCCGCAACCGGCACGTGTTTTTCTTTTGATGCATCTACGGTATTTTCAACCTGCAATTTCATGGGCTGTCCGCAGCATACAAGCTCGCCTTTACCTTCATGCAATACCTCAACGATATTGCCACAAATATCACATTTATACACTTCTAATTGTTTTGTAGCCATTTACTCCTCCTTGTAAAAATAATATTTAACGAAAAAATATAAACCTGCTTTGATACTTCATTCACTATTCATTCAGTAAATGATGATAACTGCACTATCATGACACTTTCCCTTTAAAAACCTTATACACATAAAAAGTATAGGCAATAACTATGGGCATACCTATCAACGCTATGATGGACATTATCTTCAAGGTGTACACCGTTGAAGAGGCATTCACAATCGTAATATTATAGGCACCTATTGTTGCTCGTACCAGATTGGGATAAAGAGCAGCGCCTGCCATTATCCACAGTGCAATAAATGCGAAGGATGATCCTCTCAGTGCATTCACTGCTCGTTTATGCTTATTTGACAAATATACATAGCTTAATGCTACTGCATAAACAATAGCACCTATCCATCCAATACTACTTGAAAGGATGTCAGGCAGAAAAATGATAGTGAGAACTATCGCCAGAATAAAAAATACGGCGTTAGCAATAAGTAATTTGTTTAGAATGCTGTGTGCACGTTTTGCCACTTCACCTTCAATTTTATGTATTGCCCATGTGCATCCCTGCAGAAGTATAGCCGATAGTCCTAACAAACCAATAACAAGTGGAAAAGGGCGCAACAGTGTAAAGAAATTTCCGGTAAAGTTCATGTTGATATCAATAGGGATTCCACATATAACATTACCAAGGGCAACACCAAATAGTAACGCAGGTAAAAGGCTGCCAGCAGTAAAAGCAGTTGCCCATATTTTTCTGCGCTTTTCATCATAGTACCAGAATTCCATTGAAACAGCTCTAAATATGAGAGCAAACAGCACCAGCATGAGTGCTAAATAAAAACCACTGAAAACGGTTGCATAAGCAAATGGAAAAGCAGCAAATAATGATGCACCAGCTGTAATGAGCCATACTTCATTACCATCCCATACAGGCCATATAGAGTCCATAACCTTTTTTTGTTCATTTTCGTCTTTAGCTAATACAGGCATAAGACTGGCAATGCCTAAATCAAATCCGTCAAGAATTGAATAAACCATTAACAAAAAACCTATAATGATAAACCATATATTCTGAAATATATTTACATCCATATTCAAACCTCCATACTCATTAGTATATTTCTGATTGCGGTCCCTTTTTGATAATTTTAGTCAGTATCATAATAAACATCACTATAAGCATCAGATAGATTAATGATAATATAACCAATGAAAAAGCTACATGCGAAGCGGGAACAATTATTGATACTGCATCTGCTGTTTTTAATACTTTATAAACTGCCCATGGTTGGCGGCCAACCTCAGCAGCAATCCATCCAAACTCATTGGCAATGATTGGTAAAGGGATTGCAAAAAACAACACATACCAGAACCATCTTGCATTGAATAGTTTTTTTGTAAGCAGCAACACAATACTTATTATCCCTATAAGCGCAAACAGTGAACCCAATCCAATCATAATATGGTATGAAAAGTAGGGGAGCACCACAGGTGGGAGTTCATCATCAGGGAACGCATCCCTTCCTTTAACTTCAGCGTTGGGATCAAAATAGGCAAGTAAACTAAGAAGTTTGGGAATTTTAATTTCATAATATGTTTTCTTCTGGCTTTCCACAGGGATGCCAATTATTGACATTGGTGCGCCCTGTTGTGTTTGCCACAGCGCTTCAAAGGTTGCCATCTTTTCGGGCTGTATTCTGGTTACCTGTACTGAATGGATATGGCCTGATGCAAACTGCGCCAATGACATGATGCAGAATATAATCAATGCAGTTTTGAGGATATGTTGAGCTTCATTTGTATGTAATCGCTTTATTAAATACCATGCAGCAATGCCAGCAGCAAAAAGCGAACCGGTAATCCAGCCGGCTATGATTACATGGGCAAACCGCACCAGCGTGGAAGGGTTAAGTGCAGCAGCCCAGAAGTTGGTTAAAACTGCTCTACCACCTTCAATGGCAAAGCCAGCAGGGGTTTGCATCCATGAATTGGCAATGATAATCCATAAACCTGAAAGATGCGAGCCAAAGAATACCAGAAACGCTGAAAGCAAATAAACCTTTTTTGATACCCTGTTGCGGGCAAAAAGCAGCACCCCCAGAAATACTGATTCAAGGAAAAAAGCAAATATCCCTTCTGCTGCAAGTGGCGCACCAAATATATCGCCAACCATTCGGGAATATTCAGCCCAGTTTGTACCAAATGAAAACTCAAGCACAATACCGGTTGCCACACCTAATGCAAACACAAGCCCCAGTATTTTAATAAAAAATGAACTAATAGTTTTAAAAATGTCATCATCTGTTTTGTAAAACTTATATTCATAGATAAGCACTAAAAGGGTAAGCCCCAGTGTTAATGAAGGAAATATAAAGTGAACACCAGCGGCCAGTCCAAATTGTATACGTGAAAGCATTACAACATCCATACATAAACCTCCAGAGAAATATTTTTATAAATATAACGGATATGCTTACCTGAGCATATCCCGACAGTTTACAGTATTTTAATCCAGCGGTTCAAATTGCTCTTTGGTGGCACCACAAATAGGGCAAACCCAATCATCCGGCAAATCTTTGAAAGCAGTTCCAGCTTGTATGCCGTTGTCGGGATCGCCTTCTTCAGGATCATAAATATAACCGCAAACCGTGCATTCGTACTTTTTACCCATATAAATAATTCCTCCTTATATTGTATTGTAAATTGTAAGATGAAAAATGCAAAATCTAAAGTGTTAAATGCAAAAATGTAAAGTAAATAAATTGCTCATCGCCATTCAAAACACAATCAATTTATTGTGCAACAGGTGTATACCCCGCATCCTTAATTGCTTTGATAATTTGATTGATATCAAGAGAACTATCTACTGTTACTGTTTTTGAGTCAAGATTGCATTGTACTTTTGAAGATTTGTCAATAGCCTGTATGGACTGGGTAATGTGCATAATGCAATGATTACACATCATGTCATGTACCGTAAATGTATACATAAAAAGCTCCTATAAACAATAAGAGTATTGGGCAACACTATTTTACATCATATCACACATCCAATCAAGTGAAGCACAACAATAAACCATTGTTAATGCTGTGTTCTCAATGACAGTGGCATCACAATGTTTTGGTAAAGCTTTACAGCATATGTCACTCATCACTGCGATGAAATGTAAAAAATCGATACATTTGCCAGTAACTATCGCCACAAAAATACTTTAAATTATAATTATCACATAGTTATAATAATTACAAATATTTTTTTAGTAAAGCATATTTTTTTGTTGCCATAACTCCTTAATCTGCCAGACAGTTTTTGCAAATACCACGTAAGGCTATTTGATAACCTTCAATTGTGTGCCCTTCAATCGTTTGTGGAAACTTTACATATGGTGTGCTATCAATATCAAAAACGTTACCGCATTGTGAACAGGTCAGATGTGCGTGGGGCATAACAGTAATGTCATACCGTGCTTCTACATTATCAAGCAGCAGCATCTGTACAAGCCCCTGTTGAACAAAAAGGCTGACGGTATTATAAACCGTTGTTTTAGACAGCGTAGGGATGAGCGGAAGCAGTGCGGAATAGATTTCATCAACGGTTGGGTGCGACCTGTTCTGGTCTAAATATTCCAGTATCTTTAATCGCTGGTACGATGGCGAGATTCCTTTTGATTCTAAATAGTGTTTGTATTGTTCCATAGTGGTTACCGTTATAATGGTATTATGAACTCATTGCATGCTTTTATAAAATACAAAGTTTTATGTTAAAAGTCAATTTCATTAATTTTTTCATAAACCTCCTGGGCGATAGTTACCAGCAATTGTTTTTGTGGCACATAATTAACTTTAATAGCGGGAAGCAATCGCCAGCCCATCTGCTGCAGTACGTCCTCTACCTGCGCAACGCTCTGGCCGCCCCAACCATACGACCCAAATGCCAGTCCCACACGGTTCTTTGGTGCCAGACCTTTGCAGTAGGTTAAGAATGCAGCAACGGTTGGCAGCATGTTATTGTTAAGCGTTGGTGATCCAACACAGATATAGTGTGCGTCAAGTACTTCGGTCATAATGTCTGAAATATGTATAGTTTTCAAATCATAAAGCTGTACGGGAATATTTTTTTCCTCAAAGGCATTTTTTATAGCGTGGGCAATTAATTTTGTGGAATTCCACATGGTGTCGTAGATGATGAGAGCTTTGTTGGTTGTTTTATTGGCAGCCCAGCTCCTATACATGGTTACTATCGCCTGAACATGATCTTTCCATAGTATGCCGTGACTTGGTGCAATCATGGCAATGTCTAACGTACTTACGGCATCAAGGACTTTCTGTGTTTGCTTGTCATAGGGCAAAACAATATTGGCATAGTATTTTTTTGCTTCATTCATGATAATGTCAAGGGGATATTCTGTATCAAAGCGTTCTGATGTTGCAATATGCTGTCCAAAGGCATCGTTGGAAAACAAAATTTTAGTCTCAGGCATATAACAGGCCATGTTGTCAGGCCAGTGAACCATCTGCTCAAGGATAAATTGCAAGCTTGTTTTTCCTAATGATATGCTATCGCCGGTCTTCATGACGGTATAGTTCCAGTTTTTTTTGTAGTGAGCTTCCAATCCCTTTGCACCGTTTGGCGAGGTTATAAGCATGGCATTGGGGCACAATTCCATAAGCTGTGGAAGTCCGCCTGAATGATCCATTTCAACATGGTTTGATATGATAATATCAATCTTAGAAGGGTCAACAATGCATGAAATGCGTTCAAGCATCTCATCCATGAGATAATATTTAACGGTATCAATAAGGGTAATCTTTTCATCCATGATTAAATAGGCATTGTATGTTGAACCACGCTGTGTAAGGTAACCGTGAAAGTTTCGCAAATCCCAGTCGATACCGCCAACCCAGTATATAAAGTCATTCAGTGCAATTGGTTTCATTGTACGCTCCTTTTTATTATACTATGGTAATTATTGCAATAGTTAAATTGATAGCAACTGTGCTGAATTGTTCAAGAATTATTTTGTATGAAATATATTTTTCAGTGATGCAACCCCCCTGGCCCTCCCTTTATCAAAGGGATGGTAACGTTGTAAATTGGCTATCCGTTAGTAAAGGGAGGGTTAAAAATAACTATCGAACATATATTCCCATTATACTATAAACCAAAAACTAAAATTATACTTGCACATTACAGCTATCAATGATTGCATTGATTATGAAAATGTATTACTTATAGATAATGTATATTATAATTATGAAGGAGTTGTATCATGACTATTATAACCGATGTCCATGCACGTGAGATTTTGGATTCACGGGGCAATCCTACTGTAGAAGTTGATGTTGAGCTTTCTTCAGGGATTGCTGGCAGGTTTGCTGTGCCGTCAGGTGCATCAACTGGCGAACATGAGGCAATTGAATTAAGGGATGGCGACAAAGCACGTTATAATGGCAAGGGTGTGCTTAAGGCAGTACAAAATGTCAATGAAATTATATCAGGCGCTGTCGTTGAGATGGATGCATTACGTCAGATTGAGATTGATAAAACGTTAATAGATCTTGATGGCACACCAAACAAAGCTAAATTAGGGGCTAATGCAATTTTAGGTGTATCAATGGCATGTGCCAAAGCGGTTGCTGAAACATTGGGGATGCCATTATATCAATACATTGGCGGAGTTGGAGCATGCGAGTTGCCTGTCCCAATGATGAATATCCTGAATGGTGGAAAACACGCTGATAATAATGTTGATATTCAGGAGTTTATGATAGTTCCGGTAGGTACCGATAGTTTCAAAGAAGCATTGCGCATGGGTGTTGAAACATTCCACGCTTTGAAAAAAGTATTAACCAAAAAAGGATATAATACCGGTGTAGGTGATGAAGGAGGTTTTGCACCAAATTTAAAATCCAATGCCGAAGCTTTTGAGGTAATTCTGGAAGCAATAAAAGAAGCAGGCTTTAAAGCCGGGCAGGACATTTACCTGGCTATAGATGCTGCAGCAAGTGAATTTTATAAAAACGGTAAATATGTGATGGCAGCCGAAGAAAAACCAGAAAAAACATCTGAGGAGATGGTCAATGTTTATCTTGAATGGATAAATAAATATCCAATTATTTCAATAGAAGATGGTATGGCCGAAAATGATTGGGATGGCTGGAAGCTGTTAACTGATAAAGCAAAGAATACGGTACAGCTTGTTGGTGATGATGTATTTGTTACCAACACATCAATCTTCCAGAAGGGTATTGAAAAAAAGGTAGCCAATTCCATACTTATAAAATTAAATCAGATTGGTACGTTAACCGAAACTATCGAAGCAATTGAAATGGCAAAGCGTGCTGGTTACACTGCTGTTATATCGCATCGTTCAGGTGAAACTGAAGATCCTGCTATTGCTGATTTAGCAGTTGCAATGAATACTGGATTAATTAAAACAGGTTCGGCTTCCCGTACTGACCGTTTAGCAAAATATAATCAGCTTCTTCGTATTGAGGAGCAGCTTGGTGTTTTTGCAAAATTTAATGGCAGAAGGGTATTTTATTCCATTGGTAAACCATAACACAAAATTTACATTGTTTATTGTTATACTTATCCTCTTCAGTGTGTACTTCTTTGTATTGAGCGATAGTGGCATACTGAAGAGAGTAATTCTTAAACATGATATCCAGCATATACAGGATCAGATAGCTTTGAAACAGCAGCAGATTAATAAGATCAATCGGCTGGACAATAATAAAATGTATTCAATGTACATGTTACAGGAAAGCATCAATGCTGGTTATATCCCCAAAGGAGCAAAGGTTTATCAGTTCAAGGATATACCAGATAGTACAAAACATAGAGAAGACTCATTATTTCAAACACAACATGAGAAATATTTGCAATATATCCAGTATGGACGAATATTCTGGATTACATTTTCTGCTTTGATAATGTTAGGAGTGTTGCTCCATCATAGAAGAAAACCTGTAGTGCTATAATGAATACTATATGATACCATACAATTCTAAACTTAATCAGCGAGATTTGCAGGTTTTACAATGGCAGCTTAAAGGAACCACTGATGCTGTTTCCGGTATATTTGAAAAATGCAACTTTGGATTTCCTCAAATTATTCTTTTATCACCTATAGTTAATGATTTAATAGATTATCAATCATTGTCCAATATTCTGTGGCTTACATGCCCCTACCTCAATGATGTCATCCACCAGCTTGAAAATAAAGGATACATAACAAAAATTGGAAATTTAATCAATTCAGATAATCAGTTAAAACAGGAAATGGCAAAAGCACATGCTCATTTCTACTTTTTAAGAAAGAGTTTATACGAAAAATATTTTGGTACTGATATTAATGATGACTATTTAAATATATTGAAAAGAGGCGTTGGTGGATTACAGGATACAATACATATAAAATGCTTGCATTTACATTATGCTCATTATAGAATTTGTGAAAGTAATGTTGCGGGAAGGATTGTGTATCATTTATTACAGCAAAAGGTAAATTGCGATGATGCAATTTGTAGAGTCTCGCTGCAAAAATGACGATATCATTATCATAAAAAAATTTAAAAAAGATGGTAGTATCGATAGTGAAGTTATAAACAGGGTATCTCATATTTTACTTCAAAATGGTATTGTTGTTCTTCCTGTTGATTCTCAATATGAGATTGTTGGTATGTCCAACAGTATTGTTGAACAAAAAATACGAAATTTAATAAAATCCAGATCAAAAAAATTTGTACGACTCATTACATCATTTAAAATGTTAGAATCGCTTGCAACGGTTAGTAAGTTGCAATACGATTTTCTTCACAGGATATGGCCAGGGGAAGTAACAGTTATTGTTCCTCAACGGCAAAATACAGACAAAGAAATAGCATTGCGGTATCCTAAAACAAAGTTTGTACATGAGATAATTGAACGCACAGGGCTTCCACTCATTGCTGTTAATATTATGCACATTACCAGAGGTTCAGCCCAGCAGCAGGATATAATCAGCAATTTTCAGAAAAAGGTTGATGCTATTGTAATTATTGAAGAGTTATGTAAACGTCATCCTCGTCCAACTCTCATCAATATTGCAAATGGAAAACTTAAAATAATAAGAGTTGGCAAGGTGTCATCTGAAGAAATACAGTCATATTTTTATCTGGGAAGCAGTGATGAAGAAATTTAAAGTGTCTGGTCTTTTGTTATGTCAACATGTTTCAAATAAATATAACTATCGCCAAAAAGGCGTACCCTTCCATATTGTAGCGACGATGTGCTTTGTGTCCTTGTTAACATTCGTGCAATAATATTTTTTTGTGCACCCAGCTTTTTCCCGATAGTATCATAAAAATAACCAAAGGTATCTCTTGCATAGGTAACAAGCACAATTGAGCGCGAAGGCTGTTCATCAAGCCTCAGGGGGTCACGTATGGTAATGGTGCTGTTATCAATTGTAGCAACATAAAAATTTTGTGAAAGCGCCTTAAAATCATTGAACTGTGAGATATCCATAATACGGTAACTATCAAATAAAACAATAAAGCAGATGTTGTTGCGTTTAAACGTTAACCATTTGTAAGCAAAGTTTGCCACATCAATTTCCTCATGGTTTTTTGTGGGCGATAGTTCCCTGTATAGGTCTTTTTTTGGCGTAAGTGAAGGGAATGTTGCGATATGCTCTTCCTGCAATGACAGTATTTTTGAGTGAATGTAATAGAGCGCAGAAAGTTGAATCTCAGAATTTTCGATCTGCTGATATTTCTGTACAAGTGATTTTAGCTTTAAACAATAGTCATATCCTCCAGGCGACGTAAAACGCGAGTAGATGTTTAATAATATATTAATATAACTTTCAAGATGTACAAAACAGTCGTTTATTGAAATATGTTCTTTTTCAAGTTGTAAAATAAGCTTTTCAATTTTTTTATTTATCTCGGTTATATATTGAATATTATTTTCAAGATATGACCTGTAGGCTAAAAGTTCATTGTGTGAATTGCCATTTCCCATGATAATTATGGTTTATTACCTTTATCAAGCAGTTCATCATATTTCTTTTTGAAAAGCTGGCCAAATGCGGTTGATCCTTTGCTGGAATTTGAAGCAGCAAATTGCTGGTATGCACTGCGTTCTTCAACTTCAATTGCTTTTTTCTCTGATACTAAACATCGCCTATCATCAGCATCCACCTGTAGTAAAGCAACTTTAATGGCATTACCATTCTGGTACAATTTTGTAATGTCTGCATTTTTGTCGATAGCACAGTGCTCTAGTGGTAAAAATGCTCGTATCTGATTTGGCAAATTCACTACAAGTCCTTTTGATGTAATCTCTTCAATCGTTGCAGTATATATTGATTCGGTCATAGTATTATTAATAGTAAGCCACGGATTTTCTTCACTGGTTACCAGTTCAAGTGTTATCTTTTTGTTGCTCTCGTCAATATCAATAATGGTAACCTGGACAGTATCACCTTCGCTGCAAACACTGTGTGGATCATTAATTTTTTTACTATAGCTCATACGGGATAGGGGTATAAAACCTTCAAGCCCTTCTTTCAGCTCAACAAATGCTCCATTTTTAATTATTTTGTTGACAGTTCCTGTATAGGTATTGCCTATCTGGAATTGGTTAATAAAGCTCCATGGCTCTGGTAAAATTTCCTTTATACTCAAGGTAATTTTTACTTTATCCCAATCTAAATCAATAATCTTTGCTGTAATGTTTTCACCCTGTTTAAAATTATCA
>JAKPOE010000474.1 GCA_029548025.1 Spirochaetota bacterium | reverse complement strand
TGAAAGAAAAAATGCTTGCAAAAATAAACCATCATAATGATGGTGATAAACCACATGGATAGCACTTGATTTTTTTATTATTTATGCTATATATAAAACATATCATATAACTACTAAAGAAAAAATAGTAATATTATAACAGGAGATGATACATGGAAGAAAATAAGGTATATTGTGCTAATTGTTTATATTGTACCGTTTTCAGACATTATGAAGGTGACAGCAAAACTTTTGTGCTTCGTGTGCGGTGCAATAAAAAACAATGGTTGAAACGCTCGGGCGAAGAAAAAGTTCACAAATATTTTACAGTCGCTCGGCGTACAATGGACGAATGCGATTACTATACCGAGACAGGTGACCTCTATCCCTACATAAAAAATTTGAGGAAAGCATTACCGGTCAAGGATGAACTTTACCAGATAGAATCCCATTAACAGTAACTATCGCCAAACTCCCGGAATAGCTTCACCACATATACATTTACCGTCATGGAGGTTGGTGCGCATGACATGAAAGCCGCTACGGATAATCAGGTCCCGTCCACATGATGGGCATCGTGTTATTGAACGTTCCCGTATATTACCCAGGTAGATATAGTGTATCCCTGAGCGATATGCTATATCGTAAGCATTTTTTAAAAGTCGAAGGGAAGTAGGGGGAATCCCTGTCATCCTGTGGGATGGGTGAAAGGCGGTAAAATGGAGTGGCGTCTGTGTACCCAGGTGCTCCACAAACCAGTCAACAAGCTTTTGAATTGATGCGCTGTCATCATTATAGGTTGGTATAACAAGATTGGTAACCTCAATCCATACATTCATCTCTTTAAGGATGGTTAATGTTTTTAAAACAGGTTGCAGCCTTGCTTTGCATACTGTTTTATAAAAGTCATCATCAAATGCCTTGAGATCAACATTTGCCGCGTCTATATGCTGGTACAGTTCACGAAGAGGCTCTTCATTGATATAGCCATTGGTAACCATCACATTTTTTATACCTTTTTCATGGGCTTTTATAGCAGTTTCAAGAACATACTCAAAGTTTATTCCTGGTTCATTATAGGTATACGATATAGAAGCACATTCATATTGCAACGCTAACTTTACGCAATCATCAGAGGTAAGCGTATTGCAAAAAACTTCTCCGGGCAGGCTGGTAGATAATTCCCAGTTTTGGCAATGCATACATTTGAGATTGCATCCTACGGTGCCCAGTGAATACGATTTGCTCCCTGGCATAAAATGGTATAGCGGTTTTTTTTCTATGGGGTCAACATGGACTGCGCAAGGTTTTTCATAGATGAGAGAGTATAGTGTGCCATCTTTATTTTGGCGTACACCGCATATACCTGTTTTCCCTTCCTTGATGATACAATTGTGAGGACATAATACACATTGCACACTGTCCCCATCATGTAAGTGATAATACTGAGCCTCTTTCATGAAGCGTTTAAACCTTTAGCGTTAGTTACCTGATAAACGGTTATAGGCATTAATGTAATCCTGATTATTGGGATCACGCTTTAAAGCTTCACCGTACCAGTAGAGAGCTTTGTTTGTATCCTGAAATTTATTTTCATAAAGCCAGCCTAAATATCCTGCTGGCCATGCATAGTCGCTATTATCATTATGAGCTTTTTCTAAATAGGGTACTGCGTCATTATTTTTGCCCAGTTGAACCAGACACCATCCCATGTTAGCCAAACTATACCGGTATGAAGGATCATACCGTAACGATTGTTTAAAGTAATCTGTTGCTTTGTTATATTCAGCTTTTAATAGATATACGTATCCAATCTCGCTTAATGTTTGTGCGTCATCCTTCTTTAACTTTAAAGCTTTGAAGAAGGCTTCGAGAGCTTCATCAAGCCTGTTTAGATTACGGTATCCTATTCCCAAATTTCTCAGCCCCAGTATGTAGTTAGGGTATTTTGATACAGCCATTTTGTACATTTCCAATGCCTTATCATACTGTCCACGCTTTTCATAAATGACACCTAAATTCATATAGCCTATAACAAAGTTGTCGTCAATATCGATGGCATTTTTAATGTATGAGTATGCGGTATCCAGATCTCCCCGGTCTAAAAAGATCATCCCTAAATTATTATGTGCATCCACTAAAAACTTGTTCTTTTCAATAGCCTGTTTTAAATACATTTCAGATTTAGGAATATCATAGGCAAATATTCTACTGAGCAGCAGATATGCTTCACCATTATTTTCATTAATTTCTAAAGCCTTTCGGGTTTCTTCTTCACATAATGTCCATTTGTTGGGTATCTTTTTTTCATCAACTTCCTGATAATAACGGGCTAAAGAAAGGTGAGCTTCGTCTAAATTTGGATTAAGGGCTAACGCTTTTTTGCTGCTCTGAAATGATTTTTCAATGAGTGCAGGATCAGTGGTGTTGTAATATTCTCTCAGTTCCCATGAACGCAGCGAGTACGCTTTGCCAAGCCCGGCATACGCAACAGCATAATTGGCATCAATAGAGATGGCTTTCTGATACATCTCGATGGCTTTTGAATAATTTAGCTGATACAATAAATATTTTTGTCCTCGTACAAAATATTCATACGCACTAATATTATTGGTATCATTTTGAACAATTTTATTTTTTGTTTCAGTGGTAATGGCTGTATCATTTTTATCAATGATTCCCAGTGCAATGGAATCCTGTAAGGTAAAAATATCGTTGATAGTTCCTGTTACCTGTACCTGGTTAATAACAGCATGTGACTGCACATCTACAATTTTTGCTGTTATGCGAATTTGATTGCCAGATTTCTGGAAATTACCAACCACCAGGATGCTTGCACCTAATGCTTTGCCTGCTTCTACAGTGTTTTCATCTATAAGTCCCGATTGCGAAAGCTGTAACTCGCCAATTATCTTATCAACATTAACGCGGTCCACAAGAATATATTCCTGAACATTTCTGAGTTTATACGAAATAGTATCAGCAATACCTATACA
>JAKPOE010000486.1 GCA_029548025.1 Spirochaetota bacterium | reverse complement strand
TGATGAAGAAGTTATTGAGCGCGTTGACCAGTTTTTAAAACATTTAATCAATATAGTATCACGAGATGTTGAAGAGATAAAAAAGAAAGGTCTTTATAAAAAGACATTACATTCTGATATTACAGCTATTATTCTCATTGGGTCAATTATGCTGCTGGTATATCAGTTTGATAAAGAGAAAAAGGATGTTACGGATAAGGAAGTTATCAATGCACTTGTTTCTCATTATTTCACCGGTGTATTAAAATAATTGTTGCGACAATAGTGGTATTATATCCCGGCTTATATGAGCCGGGTTTTTTGTTGATATAAATCATATATATCAATATTGTGACTCAAATATTTGTATGGTGATAGTTTTATGAAAAAAATGAGTGTGATTATTATAGTTCTTATTGCTTGTATTACCAATACTTTTGCCGATGTTGATTGCTCAAAGATTTTGAATGAACAGATATATGATGAACAATCGTATGCAAACCTTTCAGATGAATGTATTGAAAATTTTAAATATATTATCGTGAAAGGTAAAGATACAGAACAAAAGCTAAAAGCGTTAAAAATACTACGAAAAAGTAAAGTGGGTAAAAACTGTGATTTTTTTAAGGATATATTATTATCAGTTAATTCTATGACTGTTCAGCAAATGATAATTGAAATTTTTTCAGATATTCATGATAAACAGGTCTTGCCCATCATACTACCCTATTTAGAATCACCTTTTTATGCAGTACGCGAAGCAGTCATAATGGCATTGAAGAAGAATGGTGATGACAGGATGTATCCTCATATTATTAAATTAGCAAAAAGCGATGATGTTATCAATAGAATTTATGCGCTGGAAGCATTATACCACCTGTATGACAATAGATTTTATGAAATTGTTGTGCAATTATTGAAAGATCAGAATAAATCAGTGCGATATTTTGCACTTGAATGCGTTAAACACAATGAAATCATTGCAACCCTACCCTATATTCGTGCTATGGCTATTAATGATGATAATGATGAGATAAAGGTTGAAGCTATCCTGGTTTTAGCCTCATTACATGATAAGGGTTCCTATTATATTTTTGTTCGATCACTGGGTAGCTATTCGGATGGCGTAAGGGAAGCAGCAGTTGACGCATTAATACAATTTCCTTCACGAGATAGTGCTCTTTATTTATCACGACAGTTATTAGCTGAAGATGAAACCTATATTAAGCGAAAAATAGTTAAGGCTCTTATAACGTTCAGGACTGCTGGAGATATTCGCGGTTTGCAAAAAATTCTGGAGAACGATGAAAATCCATCGTTACGTGTGTATGCAGCCTACGCTCTTGGTGTGATTAAAGACGATCGTACAATCACAATGCTCATAAGAGCAACGGGTGATGACGATTACAGGGTACGTGCTGAGGCTGCTAACGCACTGGGAAATTTCAAAGGAAAAATTGTTGTCATTTCTTTGCTGGAGAAGTATGAGAAGGAAAGCAGTACGTATGTTAAAACAGCAATACTCTATTCATTAAAAAAAATTTGTGATAAAGGTTCGTTACAGAAATTATTCACTCTATACTGTAATGAAAATGATGTGATTCATAAAATGATTTTACAGCAAACCATACATCATATAATAGCACGAAGTTTTAATCAATATTAGCATGTAATTTTACAATACTATAATGGAAGTAAAAGGTAGCTTTATGAAGATAGCTATAGCGCAAATTGATCCGGTCATTGCAGATATTTCGGGTAATTATCAAATAATCAGCAAATATGTTCATCAGGCTATACAACATGGTGCTGAATTGATTATTTTTCCTGAAATGGCTACTATTGGCTATCCCCCGATGGATTTACTGGAGCATAAAAAACTTATTGATGACAACCTTAAATCCATAGAAACTATCGCAACATTGAGTAAGGATTGTGGTATTATTTGTGGGTACGTGGATTATGATCATGATAATCCCCCCATGTTATTGAATGCTGCTGCATGTATGTACAACGGCAACATCCAATCAAAGCATTACAAGACACTTTTGCCTACGTATGATGTGTTTGATGAATTACGTTATTTTTCGCCGGCATCCATTCAGGAACCAATGAAATTCAAAGGGGTGAACATAGGTTTAACAATCTGTGAAGATATCTGGAATGATATGAGTATAAGTGAAGATAGTTTTATGGAATATCGCCGTTATCATGTTGACCCTGTTGAAAATTTGATAAAAAAAGGCGCAGAGTTTATAGTAAACATTTCTGCATCACCTTATGTAAAGGGGAAGAATTCCATCAAATGGAACAAGATACAGCATGTTGCAAAAAAATACCGTGTGCCGATAGTTTATGTCAATCAGGTTGGTTGTAATGATAGCCTTATTTTTGATGGGAGTAGTTTTGTCATCGATACACAGGGCAATTTTATAATGAAGGCAAAAGCTTTTGAAGAGGATTGC
>JAKPOE010000485.1 GCA_029548025.1 Spirochaetota bacterium | reverse complement strand
ACACGTGATGTAGAGAATGCTAAGAAATTAGTAGATGCGGAAATCAAGCAGGCAAATGATAGAATCAATATTGCATCTGTATTGGGTAATGGTTTAGCCGATTTCAGTAAAGGAATTATCCAGAATGAACTGGACATGCTTGAGCAAAAGAAGAATAAAGGTATTATCAGCGAAAAGCAATATCAAAAAGAAGTTGCTGCTTTAAAACGCAAACAGGCCATTGCAGATAAGGCACAAGCCGTATTTAATATTGGTATCAATATCGCGGAATCAATAACCAAAGCAATGACAGCAGGACCGTTGATAGGTCAGGTATTAGCCGGAATATCAGCGGCAATTGGATTTGCTCAACTGGCCGTGGTGTTATCAAAACCGATTCCATCATTCTACAAAGGTGTGCTTCGTTTGCCATTAGGAAATAATCCGAAAGGTCGCGATACGATACCGTCAATGCTGCACGAAGGTGAATCTGTAATGACAACGGATGAAACAAATAAATATTACAATGCATTGAAAGCTATGCGTGAAAATAAATTCCATCAGTTGTACATACCGGTTGGTAGAATGTTAAAACCAGATTTGCCAGCTGCTATAAATGTAGGCTCGCATGTGAGAAGGTTAAAAAGTGTAGATACAGATGTACAGGTGATGCAACTCCTGAAGGTGGAAATATCAGGAATGAAAGAAGAAATATCATACGTGGGTGATTACATAAAACAAGGTAACACAGATCGTGTACGTGGCAATAATAAACTCCTGTCAACAATAGATAAAAACAGAACTGATGGATATTAATTATAAACTTTACTTAGATGGAAATCAAATCAACGACACACCGATAGGTCTTGATGATTTGTTATTGTCAATCAGTCGTGAAGATGGGTTTAGTAATTCAGAGCAAATATTTAGAGATATAGCAGAATCACAATTGGAGTTTTGGGGTGATGGATTTACTTATATCTGTAACAAGCGCAAAGAGAATATCTGTGAAGAAATATTATTGAGTATCGAAACAGCATGTGAAAGTGAACCAATTATTTTATTTGAA
>JAKPOE010000432.1 GCA_029548025.1 Spirochaetota bacterium | reverse complement strand
AAGTTCATGACGATACTGGACAGCTTCTTGCCAGGGGAAATGCTCATCTATCATACTGATTGCACAATCTCCATGAAAAATTGTAAATCTATCATCATTACAAAATTCTATTACCTTTCTACAAAATCTTCACAATACTATGGGCGATAGTTACTTATTATTGGCAGTGCATTCTTGCTATAGCATACACTGATTAAGGGTTACTATCGCCAAAAAATACAATTTTTTTAAATTGATAAATTATTATTGACAATATTATAAATATTTACTTATAGTAAATATTATTAATGGCAATAGTTGTTTTATTTATGAATCTTTACTAATGAGAAACTAATAATGGATCTTGGTTCGGTGTTAAAAATAAAACGAAAAGAAAAAAAGATGACCTTAAAGACAGTGGCATCACGCGCCGGCATCTCTGAAGGTTTTTTAAGCCAGATAGAAAATAATGTAAATTCTCCATCCGTGGATACGCTTATAAATATTTGTTCATCAATTGGTTGTGATGCTGGTGAAGTAATTCAGCAGGCTCAAAATCAGAAAAAAATTTCCATCATACGGAAAAAGGATCTCACAGAGATAGATATACCACACGTTGGATTTGCAACATTACGTTTTTTTTCACCCGAATCACGTAGAACAATAGACAGTGCAATACTGATGGTAGAACCAGGAAAAAGTATTCCTGCTCGTAAAGGTATACGCAATAGCCAGGAGGTGCTTTGTGTTTTAAAAGGTTCGCTTGAATTAACCTACCAGAATCAGGTGTTTGTGCTCTATCAAGGCGATGCCGCACATTTTATAACTCAACCTGAGCAGCAACATATTACCAATAATTCAAAGATGATTGCGGTTGCTCTCTGGGTGGGGACTATTTAGTTTATAATGGCCTATGACTACGGATAGCTATATGCTATCAGCAAGGTACAATGCATATTTTTATGGTGCATATACATTAAAATAATAGAGAGAGGTTTAGCCTATGATTACATTTACACAACAACAATCAAAAATTCCAAAGCTTATGCGCCCTGTTTATATAGTTACAGCTGGTGTATCAAAGTTTGACAGGGCATTCCCTGACAGACGCACCGAGGAGCTCTGTATTGATGCATTCACAATGGCATCAGATATGCTGGATATGGAGCCTGCAGAGCTTAAAGGGTATATTCACACCTGCTATTACGGACATTTTGCTGACCATTTTGGCGATCAACTGTTAGGCGAAGCGGTTATCCATGACCGCTTAGGGCTTGATCCACTGGGTAATATTGGTGTAAAAACCGGTGGGGCAACCGGTGGCTCCACTTTGTGGGAAGCTGTTAAAGCTGTTGCTTCAGGTTATTCTGACTGCACACTGGCAATGGGGTGGGAACGTATGGACGAGGTCCCAACTGATGAAGGTAATTTTTTAATCTCCTGTGCAGCAGATAAAGACTGGGAATCACCTTTAGGACATATATATACAGGATACTATGCGGTAATGGCACAAAAATACTGGCAGGTATTTGGCAAAGAGGAAGATTCTTTCAGAAGAACAATGGCAGAAATTTCAGTAAAACATCACAATTATGCACGATTTAATCCCTATGCACAGGGACCAATGAAGATAACGATTGATGATGTATTAAAGTCACCGGTGGTTGCCTATCCACTGCGGGCACTTGATGCATGTTTAATGAGTGTTGGAGCAGCCTGTGCAATTATATGTGATGAAGAAACAGCAATAAAACTTACACAAAAATCAAAAAACAAACCATTGCGAATATGGGTAGCAGCCGGTTCGCATACCTTACGACCTGCTGACCGGCGAGACATGGAAATACCGCTGTTGCCAAATGAAACGAAAGAACAATATAAGGATTTTGGCAAACGTTTCCCCGGCGGCGAACGATACCCTGGCTTCACAGGATTTTTAGCAGCACGGATGGCAGCATGGTATGGCTATCGTATGACCGGCATTACTAATCCAATGGAAGACCTTGATGTTGTAGAATTGCATGACGCTTTTACCATAAGCGATATTCAGACGTATGAAGACATAGGGTTACGACCATATGGTTATGGAAGAGATTATGTTGAATCGGGGGATTGCTATCATATTAATCCAAAGACTGGCAAACCAGGTCGGCTGCCATCAAATTTATCAGGAGGGCTTATAGGCTGCATGCATGCCGTTGGTGCAACCGGAATCATGCAGGTATTTGAAATTGCATGCCATTTATGGAACAGATGGGCCGAGATGCATGGCGATGAAAAGTACTGGAAACGTTGCAAACGCACCAAACCTGATGATTGGACCAACTTACAGGTAAAGGATGCAAAACGAGCAATGGCAATAAGTCATGCCGGAGTAGGTTCGCATGTGACAGCAACAATTTTGATGGATGCTGATAGCTTATTAAAAAAGGATGCATAAGGAGGTAATACAATGAGTATGTTTGGACAGGTCTACGTAAAAAATAACCAATATAAATTGAAGGGTGACTTTCATGAATTAACACCTAATATACCAATTCGCAATGCTGATGAAGGCTGGAGGTTAATGGGGGTAACCAATCCCCGTGACATGACATATATACACGCCTATGGTGGCGAAGCGATATTTTTTGAATCACTTCCAAAAGGCAAACTGGTATCATCCAGATGTGATAATCCAAAATGCAAATATAAAGGAAGCATATGGATGCCATTTAGAATCTATTGTCCTGATTGTCTGCGCCCAATGGCAGTATTTGATATGACCGATTTAGCAAAAAAAACAGCTCGTATCCATACATTTATGGTATGCGAACGTTCTGGCGCATTTAACATTCTTGATAAACCCATAAAATTTATAAATATTGAATTTGATGGTGTTGTTACTATATTGATGAGCTATCTGTTGGTTGGTGAACCAAAAATTGGGATGCGGGTAGTGCCAATTTTTAAAAAAGTTGATCCAACATACACTATACTTGATCTTTCATGGGTGCCTGAAGGCACAAAGGAGGAGCAATTACCAATTGGATTTTCATTTTAGCATTCATACATTTTTTGATAAAACAAAATAAAGATTTTTAAAAAAGAGGTTTGCCATGTATGATTTTGGCTTAACAGAGGAGCAAAAACTTCTCCGCCAGAATATCAGAGATTTTGCCGAAAGGGAGATTTTTCCTGTAGCACAGGAACTGGATGAAACCGAAACCTTTTCTGTAGAATTAACCAGGAAGATGGGCGCCATGGGGCTTTTTGGTATTGTAGTTTCGCAAAATTATGGTGGTGCCGGAATGGATTATCTATCCTATGTTATAGCGGTTGAAGAAATAGCACGTATTGATGGTTCACAGGCAGCAACAGTGGCAGCAGCAAATTCTTTAGGAATTGGACCAATTTATTATTTTGGCAGTGAAAAACAAAAGCATGAATGGCTGCCAAAATTATGTTCCGGAAAGATACTTGCTTCATTTGGACTTACCGAGCCAGGGGCTGGATCTGATGCAAGTGCCAGCAAGACAAATGCCCGTTTAGAAAATGGCGAGTGGGTCATTAATGGAAGTAAAATCTTTATCACCAATTCCACATCTTCTATGGCAGGTGTCTGTACGGTACAGGCTATAACCGGTAAACGTACCGATGGCAAAAAAGAACTATCGTGTATCCTTGTGCCAAATGGCACATCCGGATTTACTGCAGTAAAAATGACGCGTAAAATGATGTGGCGTGCTTCTGATACCGGAGAACTCTTTTTTGACGACTGTCGGGTACCAGAAGAAAATTTGTTAGGTCAGCGCGGTGAAGGATTCCATCAAATGCTTTCTACCCTGGATAATGGCAGGCTTTCCATTGCAGCAATGGGTTTAGGAGGTGCACAGGGTGCATATGAACTGGCGCTGAAATATGCAAAACAGCGAAAACAATTTGGGCAGCCAATTTCTACATTTCAGGCAATAGCCTTTAAATTAGCAAAAATGGCAACAGAAGTTGAGGCAGCGCGAAATTTGCTCTATAAAGCCTGCCGTTTAAAAGATGCAGGTATGCCTTTTTCAAAACATGCTGCAATGGCAAAATTATATTGTTCGGAAGTCATGGGACATGTAGTTGATGAAGCAGTGCAAATCCATGGCGGATATGGGCTTATGAAAGAATATAATGTTGAACGCTTTTACAGGGATTACAAGCTATTGACAATAGGTGAAGGAACCTCAGAAATTCAAAAGATTGTTATATCACGTCAGATAGGGTGTTATGAGTAAATAATCATTTTTCAATGAATTTACCTTAAAAAATCATGGTAACAAGGCATAGTTTTGTTATACAGTAAATGTCTACAATATACCCTTTTACACTTTATAAATATGGGAAAGATGCCCATAGTGTTTTCATCTCATGATGCAGCAAAATCACGGTTATCAATACTATATACTTTTTAAAGAAGGAAATGGCGCAATGACCATTTTTGCTTATTGACAAAATATATAGTTAGCCACCCAATAGTTACTATAATAAAATTGTTGCCAATTATATGAATATATGATACTTTTGCACAATAATGAGTAATTAAATTTTTATTATGAAACAAAAATCAGCACCACATAATTATGCTGTCTTTGTAGCTCGCCAGCCTATTTTTAACAGGCACAAAGAGTTATATGGATATGAAATATTATTTCGTAATGGTTTTGAAAATTTTTACAATTCACTTGATCCAGACGCATCAACATCCAGAACACTCATCAATAGTTTTCTGGTTATTGGTACCGATTCATTGACAGGCGGTAAAAGAGCTTTTATAAATTTTACCGAAGCAACGTTAAAAACCAGCATAGCATCTTTTTTCCCAAAGGAAGTTTTAACCGTAGAAATCCTTGAAACAGTCTCCATAACACCGGAGATCATTAGCATTACAAAAAAATTGAAGAGCATGGGTTATAAAATCGCACTGGATGATTTTGTACTTTCTGATGAATACAGAGAATTACTGCCATACGCCGATATAATAAAAATTGATTTTTTAAACACAACAACATTTGAACGCTTACAAATACTTAATGAGGTTTCGCGTTTTAATACCAGGCTTTTAGCCGAAAAAATTGAAACGTATGAAGATTTTCACGAAGCGCTATCCATGGGATATTCGTATTTTCAGGGATTTTTCTTCAGTAAACCTGAGATAATTGAATCAAAAGATATTCCCATTTATAAGCTCAACTATTGGGAAATTTTACAACAAATTCACAAAGAGGATGTTGATTTTGGTAAATTGGAAGATATCATCAAACGAGATGTATCGCTAAGCTTTAAACTTTTAAAATTTATCAATTCGGCAGCTTTTGGATTTGCAAGTGAGATAGCTTCTATTAAACATGCACTGGCATTACTGGGCATCCGTGAATTTAAAAACTGGCTTTCATTTATTGTACTCCATAGCATAGCGCAGGATAAACCACAGGAACTTATTGTTACGTCGTTAATACGTGCAAAATTTGCTGAACTATTAGCTTCATCATCGCAATTTTCCACACATACATCTGAATGTTTTTTAATGGGGTTGTTTTCGCTTGTTGATGCGTTTTTTGACAAAAGCAAAAAAGAAATATTAATGCAATTGCCATTAACCGGCGATATAAAAAATGCAATCATGGATATGGAAAGCCCTTATTCAGGTATTTATAAATTCATCACTGCATATGAAAAAGGCGATTGGGAAATAGTAAATAAACTTTCCAAACAGCTCCAATTCCTTCCTGAGCAGATTACGCAATCATATCGCAAAGCCATAGAATGGGCTAACGCATTTTTCATGCATTAATACATTGCTATACTGTTATAATTCTTTTTTTCTTGTAATGAATAATTATGCATCCTGTCATTGTAAAGCAATAGCGCCTATGATGAGTGAAGTCAAAGTGAAGGATCTCATTTAATTATTTGCATTCTGTGTCATGGAAAAAGAGTTAAAAGATTTATTATCATCTATATCTCATTTAATTATTTGCATTCCGTGTCACGTCCGGTATGACGAGGGAAGACAGTCATTCTGAATCATATCCTGAACTGGTTTCAGGATGTAACGTTGCACATCTTGATTCCGGAACAGGTCCGGAATGACAAAGACAGCAAATAATATTCCGTGTCATGCTCGGTATGACGGTATGGTTAAGCAAGCTCATTACGATGCGCCCAAAAGGAACAATAATTTTATTTTCTAAGGAGGAACGATTATCAATAGTTTGAAACCGTTACACAGCATAATGCCATGTATACTGTTTCTTTCCATAATTTTTGTAATTTTATTTTTAACAGTGCATGCTATTACACCACATCAGCTATCACACAGACAGGATGTCCAGAGCCAGCGCATCATTGCCCTGTCGCCATCAATCACAGCAATGATTATTGACCTGGGATGTGAACATCTGCTGGTAGGCGTAACCACATTTCATCCACCACTTTCAAAAAATTTACCCATTGTGGGCACTATGACCCATCCCAATATTGAAAAAATTATTGAACTTGCTCCCGATACTATTTTTATTTCCCGGGATGATGCTGTTACTCAGAAAATTGACCAGCTTAACTATGTAAAAAATGCTGCACTGTATATACTGCCTGTTTCAACAACATTTGATGATATATGTGCTCATTATATGACCGTTGCAAAAATTCTTAATAAAGAAGACTATGCTGTAAAAAAATTGCATTACTATAAAAAGCAAAGGCAGGCACATCATCATCCAGAAAGCACGAAAGCAATTATCCTCATTTCGGTTAATCCACTCATTGCGGTTTCGCACCATTCGTATATCAGTAATATATTTGGTGATATGGGTATTAACAATGTAATTACCTATTCAAAAAGTGCTTATCCCATTATACAAAAGGAGTATCTTCTATCTTCTGATGCTGACATTATCATTGAACTTTGCAATGACCATCTGCAACAAACAATCACCAAAATTATTCCTGTTCTGCGCATACCCTATGAGCCAGTATACTTTTATACTCCCCGGCACTACTGTCAATCATTGCAGTATATTGCAACATTTTTATGCTCGCAGTGATTGCCTATCTTCAAAATTAATTGTATGCCAG
>JAKPOE010000427.1 GCA_029548025.1 Spirochaetota bacterium | reverse complement strand
TTTTACAGCATATATTGTTGAGAAATCATTGAGTATGGATAACATATTTGTTTTTCTTATGCTCTTTACCTATTTTAAGGTTCAGCCAATATATCAACATAAGGTGCTTTTCTGGGGGGTACTTGGTGCTTTGATAATGCGTGCCATTTTCATTTTTGCTGGTATTGCTCTCATTGAAAAATTTGACTGGATACTCTATATCTTTGGTGCATTCCTGATCTATACCGGCTATAAGATGATGAAGGAAAAAGATAAAGAGATACATCCAGAAAAAAATCCGGTGCTAAAATTATCCCGCAAGATGTTGCCAATTACCGGTGACTATCGTAATGGCTATTTTTTTGTGAAAGAAAATGGCAAACGATTTGTAACGCCATTGCTTATTGTATTGCTCGTTATTGAGTCAACCGATGTTGTGTTTGCAGTGGATTCAATACCAGCAGTGCTGGCTATAAGCCAGGATCCATTTATTGTGTATACATCAAATGTCATGGCAATACTTGGATTGCGAGCACTCTATTTTGCTTTAGCAGCAGTTATGCGGCTGTTCCGTTTTTTGCATTATGGTCTTTCTGTTATACTGATCTATGTTGGTTGCAAGATGATTGCAGCCCAGCTTGGATACCATATCCCAACGGAGATCTCTCTTGGGGTTATTGCATTGGTTCTGACACTTTCAATTGTATTATCTATATATATTCCGGAAAAAAAGAATAATGCAAACTAAAAATTTTCATATAAACCCATTAAGCAATTACATTGCAGCAGAGCCATTTTTTTTCAAAGTACAATTGGTAGGATAATCATATGAGAAAGATAGTTTCGGGGGAGTTAACAATGGCAAATTAGTGGCGACCCATGGGAAACGAAAATTGTATAAACCGGAAACAATACTCTCCTCGCCTTGAGAAGGAGAGGCTCCGGGGGCGAGGTAAATAAATCTATTTTCATAGTTGCCTATAAAAATAAATTGACAAAACACAAAAATAGAAACATTGACCGTAGAACAAAGGAGGAATGATAAAAAAGTCAAAATAGTTGCGGTGAGAAGCAAAATCTGTTCATAATGTCACTATGAACAGGCAGGTTACCGTTCGTCATAGTATGTGGTCAAAAAGGCCGGAAAGGAGAATGAAGGACTGTAACCGTACCATTCAATGACCTGCGAGGTCGGATAGGAGAATGGAGCGACACCGAAGAGGCCCTGTTCACAATACTTTTAACAGGGGGTACTATATGAAATATGTAGGAGTCGATTTACACAAGAATCAGTTTACGGCATATGATAGCAGTACAGGGCGCTACCGCAACTATGGCTCAAACGCAATTGGGATAATGAGTTTCATCCGTGATTGTAAGGATACTACTACGGGTGAACAGATAGTGGTAGGTGTTGAATCAACAGGGAACACACGCTATTTTAAACGTTTACTGGAAGCAGAAAGGATACAGGTCAAAGTTATTAATACGATGAAATTTAAAGTAATAACTGAATCAGTGAAGAAGACGGACAAACATGATGCATCGACAATAGCTGAATTTTTAGGAAAGGACATGCTTCCTGAGGCATGGCTATGTTCAGAATACAGTGAACGGCTACGGCGGTTATTACATGTTCGCAAGACATTAGTAAAAGCGATAGTAACAACAAAGAACCAGATACATGGGATGGTAACCGCATATGGATATGAAGATAAGAAGTCCTCGTTACAAAGCAAACGAGGGCGTCACATGATTATGAACACCCTCGCATCAACAGAAATAGGACTCGTAGTCCAGCTGTTGATGGATACGATAGAATCATTAAGCGAGAATGTCAAGAACATTGAGAAAAAGATTGAGGAACTGGTAGAGGGGGATACGCGCATAGAGCTTTTAATGAGTATACCAGGCTGTGGGCGTATAACAGCGTGGACAATACGAGCCTATACGGATGATATGAATCGATTTAAAAGTGCCCAGCAGTATGCAGCATATGTGGGGGTAGTGCCGTATGTGCACAACTCAAATACACTCATACGGCATGGGAGGATAACCAAACATGGGCCAGAACCGTTACGGACAGCATTTGTGCAATTAGTGATGGGAATAAACCGTATGCGGGCATTGCACAATTATCGAATTATGAAACGGTATAGATTCATAAAAGAAAACAAGGGATCAGGGAAAGCAATAATAGCAACTGCCAGAAAGCTAACGCATATCGTATGGCATATATTAACGAACAATGAACCATTTAATCCTGATTTGCAATTGAGGTCGTCATGGGAAAGTAACAGGCATGTGCAGTTTGAAGAAAAGCGATTTGCATAGCCTGATTACTATATAATTTTTTATAATTTTGAACAGGGTCTTAAAAATTTTTGACTTTTTATAGGAGAAGACAATATGGAAAGTTGCGGAATAAATATTGGTTCAACAAGCGTCAAGGTTGTTTTATGTAATAATAATGAAATACAAAAGTTTTGTGTCCTTCCTCATGAGGGAGATGTGCCAGGTACCCTTGGCAAAATTGTAGCCGGAATAAGAATTCCTGATAATGCTAAAGCGATAGTTACCGGTAATGAAGGGAGGTTTATGATAAATCTGCCCCGTGTTATTGAATCGGTATGCATTGAAGAGGTATTGCGCCATTTAGTAGTAGACCCTGTTGCAGTTGTTTCAATGGGCGGCGAAGATCTTGTTGTTTACACCATCGGTGAAGATAAAAAAATCAAGACCAGCTTCTCCGGTAATAAATGTGCTGCGGGGACAGGTGAATTTTTTAAACAGCAGTTAGCACGCATGGATATGACGCTGAACGATGTTGCATCCATCCCGGCAGATAGCAAGGTAATGAAATTATCAACCCGCTGCTCAGTATTTATGAAAAGCGACTGTACCCACAGGCTCAATAAAGGCGAAGCCACCAAAGGTGATATTGTACTGTCACTGTCCAATGTTATGGCTATCAAGGTTGTTGATTTTTTAAAGAAGGCACGTATACAAAAGGGCGTGGTTGTTCTGACCGGTGGTATTACACAAAATCTATTCATACTGCAATTTATAAAAGAAAAGCTCCCCAATGTTACCTTTTTGGTTCCTGAATCAGCACCCTATTTTGAAGCTTATGGTGCTGCATTGCTTGCGCAAACATACGGGGGGTTAATTGGCGACAATCTATTTGAAAAACATACCGTCAGCTTCCCACGCTTTAGCAACTTAACCAGTGCTCTGGATAAAGTAACCTATATCCCATCAAAACGGAGCAGGGCAAAACCCGGTGGCGAATATATTCTGGGTGTTGATGGAGGTTCAACAACAACCAAAGCATGTCTCATTGATATACATACCCATGAGATAGTTGCTGATTATTATGGCAGAACACATGGAGACCCTGTAAAAGCGTTAAAGCAGTGCATTGAACAGATTCAACAGCAATTATATGAGCAGATAGGAGATGCTTCTATTACCATATCGCTTGCAGCAACAACCGGTTCGTCACGTGAGATACTGGGCGTTTTTTTAGAAACACCGGCAATCTATAATGAAATAATTGCTCATTCCGTTGGCACCACCTATTTTAAACCAGATATTGATACAATCTTTGAGATTGGCGGGCAGGATGCAAAATATGTATAT